>NZ_BCBT01000024.1:0-86904 GCF_001320965.1 Pseudomonas sp. NBRC 111143
CTCGGCGGCCAGGCCAAGACCATCCTGATCACCCACCTGCAGCAGACCGGCCGTTTCAACGTGCTGGACCGCGACAACATGGGTGAGATCCAGCAGGAAGCCGCAATCAAAGGCCAGGTCCAGCGCCTGAAGGGCGCCGATTTCGTGGTGACGGGCGACGTTACCGAATTCGGCCGCAAGGAAGTCGGTGACCACCAGCTGTTCGGCATCCTCGGTCGCGGCAAGACCCAGATTGCCTACGCCAAGGTCGCGCTGAACATCGTCAACATCAGCACCTCCGAAGTGGTCTATTCGAGCCAGGGCGCCGGCGAATACGCCCTGTCCAACCGTGAAGTCATCGGCTTCGGCGGTACCGCCAGCTACGACTCGACCCTCAACGGCAAGGTTCTCGACCTGGCCATGCGCGAAGCGGTGAACAAGCTGGTCGGCGCTGTCGAAAGCGGCCAGTGGAAGCCGCAAGCGCAGTAAGACCCTGCAGCAAGACGACAACGACAAGGAAGCACGTAGATGAGCATCACCCGCTCGGCCTGGCGCACTGGCGCCGGGCTCCTGCTGGCCAGCGCCCTGCTGGTCGGTTGCAACTCGCAGAAGCCGCTGTACCAGTGGGAAAGCTACCAGCCGCAAGTGCGCGAATACTTCAACGACCAGTCCAAGGAAGAACAGGTCATCGCCCTGGAACGCGACCTGGAGAAGATCAAGGCCAAGAACGGCGCCGTCCCTCCTGGGTATCACGCGCAACTGGGCCTGCTCTACTCGAGCCTGGGCAAGGACGACCAGATGATCCAGCAGTTCCGCACCGAGAAGGCGCTGTTCCCTGAGTCGGCGGCGTACATGGACTTCCTGATGAAGAACGCCACGCAAGGAGCGAAGCAGTGATCAAGCGCCTTACCCAACTGATCGTCGGCGCCTGCGTGCTGGCCCTGTTCGCCGGCTGTGCCGAGCGCAAGACCACCGACTACGCGGCCTTCAAACAGAGCCGCCCGAAGTCGATCCTGATCGTGCCGCCGCTGAACAACTCGCCGGACGTCAAGGCCAGCTACAGCATGCTCGCGCAGGTCACCTACCCCCTGGCCGAAGCCGGTTACTACGTGATGCCAGTGGCGCTGGTCGCCGAGACCTTCCGCCAGAACGGCATGACCACCCCGGCTGACATCCATGAGCTGCCGATGGCCAAGCTGCACGAGATCTTCGGCGCCGATGCGGCGCTGTACGTGACCGTCAGCGACTACGGCACCCGCTACATGGTGCTGAGCAGCGCAACCATCGTGACCGCCAGTGCCAAGCTGGTCGACCTGAAGTCCGGCACCACGCTGTGGACCGGTACTGCATCCGCCTCCAGCGAAGAAGGCCGGCAGAACCAGGGCGGCCTGATCGGCATGCTGATCACTGCGGCAGTGAACCAGGTCATCAGCAGCGTGCAGGAAGACGCAGGTTACCCGATCGCCGGTATCACCAGTGCCCGCCTGCTGTCGCCGAACCCGAACGGCGGGATCCTGTATGGGCCGCGCTCGCCGAAGTACGGCACGGACTAAGCGGCGACTGCTTCGCGGGCAAGCCCGCTCCCACAGGGGTTTACCGCCGTTGTGGGAGTGGGATTGCCCGTGAACGATCCACCGCCGATCCAATGAAAAAGGCGACCCTCATGGGTCGCCTTTTTCATTACCGGTCCGAGATCAGATCCCGTACTGCGCCCGATAGGCCTCGACCGCCGGCAGGTGCTGCTTGAGCTGAGGATCGTCGGCCAGGAACTCCAGTACCTGGGTCAGCGAAACGATACTGACCACCGGAATGCCGAAATCACGCTCCACTTCCTGGATCGCCGAGAGCTCGCCATTGCCGCGCTCTTCGCGGTTCAGTGCGATCAGTACGCCTGCGGCCTTGGCCTGCTGGCCCTTGATGATCTGCATGACCTCACGGATGGCGGTACCGGCAGTGATCACGTCGTCGATGATCAGCACGTCACCGGCCAGCGGAGCGCCGACCAGGCTGCCGCCCTCGCCGTGGTCCTTGGCTTCCTTGCGGTTGAAGCACCATGGCACGTCGAGCTGATGCTGCTCGGCCAGGGACACCGCCGTGGCCGCTGCCAGCGGGATGCCCTTGTACGCGGGACCGAACAGCACGTCGAAGGGGATCTTGCTGTCGACGATCGCGGCTGCATAGCAGCGCCCCAGCTGGGCCAGGGCCGATCCGCTGTTGAACAGCCCGGCGTTGAAGAAGTACGGGCTAGTACGCCCCGATTTCAGGGTGAATTCACCGAAGCGCAGAACGCCGCGATCGATGGCAAAACGAATGAAGTCGCGCTGATACGGCTGCATGAAAAGTCCCGGACACCACGGATTTAGCTAAATGAGTTGAGCTCGGGTATCATACACGCACGAGATTTTTGGGGCCATTTATGCGGATCATCAGTGTGAACGTGAATGGCATTCAGGCTGCGGCCGAGCGTGGACTGCTCAGCTGGCTGCAAGCCCAGAATGCCGACGTCATCTGCCTTCAGGATACCCGCGCCTCGGCCTTTGAACTCGACGACCCAGCTTTCCAGCTCGATGGCTATTTCCTTTATGCCTGCGAAGCGGAGGTGCCTGCCCAAGGTGGCGTGGCGCTCTACTCGCGGATGCAGCCCAAGGCAGTCATCACCGGCCTGGGCTTCGAGACGGCCGACCGTTACGGGCGCTACCTGCAAGCAGATTTCGACAAGGTAAGCATCGCCAGCCTGCTGCTGCCTTCGGGAATGAACGGCGACGAAGACTTGAACCAGAAGTTCAAGTTGATGGACGACTTCGCCAAGTACCTGGACAAGCAGCGTCGCAAGCGTCGCGAATACATCTATTGCGGCTCGTTCTACGTGGCGCAGCAGAAGCTCGACATCAAGAACTGGCGCGACAGCCAGCAGTCGCCGGGCTTCCTGCCGCCCGAACGCGCCTGGATGGACGCGATCATCGGCGAGATGGGCTATGTCGACGCCCTGCGCGAAGTCAGCCGCGAAGGCGACCAGTACAGCTGGTGGCCGGACAACGAACAGGCCGAGATGCTCAACCTGGGCTATCGCTTCGACTACCAGATCCTCACCCAGGGTCTGCGCCGCTTCGTGCGTAGTGCTCGCCTGCCGCGCCAGCCACGCTTCTCGCAGCACGCGCCGCTGATCGTCGACTACGACTGGACGCTGACCATCTGAAGACCTGCGGGGGCCTTTGATCAGGCCCCCGCATTTCGTTACGGACTCTCCTCCACCTCGCCAGGCAGCTCCTCATCCAGGTGCAGCCAGGGTAGCCGGCTGCCCGTCCAGATATGCCGACTGGCCCTCACCTGTTCTGGCCGGTCCAGCGTCCCCACCGTCACATCGATGCTCAGCGGGCTATGCGTCGTCTCCAGCGCCACATGCGCGCCGCAGTCGCCGCAGAAGAACCGTGTACAACTGGCCGGCGCCACATAGCGCTTCGGCTCGCCCGCCATCCACTGGAAACCCTTGCGCGGCAGGGTAAGCCAGGTCACCACCAGCCCGCCGCTGACCCGTCGACAGATCGAGCAGTGGCAGTGGGCGACATCCGTCAGATCGCCCTCCAGCCGGTAGCGCAAGGCACCGCAATGGCACCCGCCTTCCTGTACGTCATTCATTAAACGACCTCCTGTCGCCTTCATCGAGGCGAAAGCTGGCTGAAAGCTTACCCCCCTAGGATAGCGCCACCACCGGCGACAGACCGGCCAGCCAGGGTGTCGGCATTACGTACGAACCCGGCCCAATCAACAACAACAATGGTGATACCGATGTTTTCCTGTGCCCGCCTTCCTGCAGTACCCCTCCCGCTATTCCATGCACAGCGCCTGACGCGCTGATCCGCCCGAATCGTCCGTCCTTTCGCCGCGCCACGCCTGGAGTACCGCCATGCTGACCTTCCTTGGCTTTGCCATGGTCATCACCTTCATGTACCTGATCATGACCAAGCGCCTGTCGGCCTTGATCGCCCTGATCCTGGTACCGATCATTTTCGCCCTGTTCGGCGGCTTCTCCGCCAAGATCGGCCCCATGATGCTCGAAGGCATCAGCAAGCTTGCGCCCACCGGCGTGATGCTGATGTTCGCCATCCTCTACTTCGCCCTGATGATCGACTCCGGCCTGTTCGACCCGGCCGTGCGCAAGATCCTCAAGCTGGTCAAGGGCGACCCGCTGAAAGTCTCGGTCGGCACTGCCGTGCTGGCTTTGGTGGTCTCGCTCGACGGTGACGGCGCCACCACCTACATGATCTGCTGCGCCGCCATGCTGCCGCTGTACAGCCGCCTGGGCATGAGCCCTCGAATCATGGCCGGTTTGATCATCCTCGCCGGTGGCGTGATGAACATGACCCCCTGGGGTGGTCCGACCGCTCGCGCCGCCAGCGCGCTGCATGTAGACCCGTCGGACATCTTCGTGCCGATGATCCCGGCCATGGCCTTCGGTGTGCTGGCGATCCTCGCCATCGCCTACATGTACGGCAAGCGCGAGCGTGCCCGCCTGGGTGAGCTGCACCTGCCGACCGACGACATCGATCACAGCGAAATCAGCGTGTCGCAGTTCCCCGAAGCGCGCCGTCCCAAGCTGATCTGGTTCAACGGCGCCCTGACCGCTGCCCTGATGGTCGCGCTGATCTCCGGCGTGTTGCCGCTGCCGGTGCTGTTCATGATCGCCTTCAGTATCGCCATGATCGTCAACTACCCCTGCCTGCAGCAGCAGAAGGACCGCATCGCAGCCCACGCCGGCAGCGTGCTGGCCGTGACCGGGCTGATCTTCGCCGCCGGCATCTTCACCGGCATTCTGTCCGGCACCGGCATGGTCGAGGCCATGTCCAAGAGCCTGCTGGCGGTGATCCCGGATGCGCTCGGCCCGTACCTGGCGGCCATCACCGCGATCGTCAGCATGCCGTTCACCTTCTTCATGTCCAATGACGCCTTCTACTACGGCGTGCTGCCGGTACTGGCCGAAGCCGCCAGCCACTACGGCATCACCCCGGTGGAAATGGCCCGTGCGTCGATCGTCGGACAACCGGTACACCTGCTCAGCCCACTGGTACCCTCCACCTACCTGCTGGTAGCCCTGGCGGGGATCGAATTCGGCGATCACCAGCGCTTCACCCTCAAGTGGGCAGTTCTGGTGTGCCTGTGCATAATGCTCGCCGCCTTGCTCATGGGAGTTTTCCCACTGATCAGTAGTCTGTAAGACAAGAGCACCACCCCACCGCGACACGCCCGCTCTCCCGGGCGCGTCGCCTTCACCGTTCGAAGGAATACACATGGAATGGCTGACCAGCCCGGAAATCTGGGTTGCCTTTTTCACCCTGACCGCACTCGAGATCGTGCTCGGGATCGACAACATCATCATGATCTCGATCCTGGTCAGCCGCATGCCCAAGCACATGCAGCCGCGCACACGGATCTTCGGCCTGGCGCTGGCGATGGTCACCCGGATCATGCTGCTGCTCTCGATCACCTGGGTAATGCGCCTGACCGACGACCTGTTCGTGGTCTTCGGCGAGGGCATTTCGGGGCGCGACCTGATCCTGTTCTTCGGCGGCCTGTTCCTGCTGTGGAAAAGCTCCCAGGAGATCTACCACGGCCTCGAGGGTGAGGAGGAAAGCAGCGACGAACCCAAAGGCGCTGGCGGCAAGTTCTTCTACACCATCATCCAGATCGCCATCATCGACATCGTGTTCTCGCTGGACTCGGTGATCACCGCGGTGGGCATGGTCTCGCACGTGCCGGTGATGATCGCCGCGATCATCGTCGCCGTGCTGGTGATGATGCTTTGCGCCGGTACCATCAGCGACTTCATCGACAAGCACCCGTCGCTGAAGATGCTTGCGCTGTCGTTCCTGATCGTGGTCGGTACCGTGCTGATTGCCGAGTCCTTCGACGTGCACGTGCCGAAGGGCTATGTGTACTTCGCCATGGCGTTCTCGCTGGCGGTGGAAGCGATCAACATCCGCATGCGTACTGCAATGGCGCGCAAGGAAGGCAAGGAGCATGATCCGGTGAAACTGCGCAAGGACATTCCGGGTCAGTAAGAATCGGACGTCACTGAAAAGGCCCTCCGGGGCCTTTTTCGTTTGTCTGCACTGGCCCTGAACCACCCAACATGCTTGTGACAGAAATGTTTCAAATAAATGCCCGCCATGCCAAGCTGGCGACAACCGCGCAAAACAACTAAAGCTTCAGTGAGCACTGAATACAACGCCCACCCCCGGGCCAGGCTCACGGCTTCACCCATTGGCCCCGCACTGGGGCGTCGGTAAAAAGGGGGCCTCGAACATGCTCACCCTGCTCAACCTGCTTTCCGCCGTGGCGCTGCTCGTCTGGGGCACGCATATCGTGCGCACCGGCATTCTTCGGGTTTACGGCTCGAACCTGCGCCGCGTGCTCAGCCAGAACATGGACCGTCGTGCGCTGGCCTTCATTGCTGGCATCGTCGTCACCGCCGTGGTGCAGAGCAGCAACGCCACCGCCATGCTGGTCACCTCCTTCGTCGGCCAGGGCCTGATGGCCATGACCCCAGCCCTGGCGATCATGCTCGGTGCCGACGTGGGTACTGCGCTGATGGCGCGGGTGCTGACCTTCGACCTGTCGTGGCTGTCGCCGTTGCTGGTGTTCGTCGGGGTGATCTTCTTCCTGTCGCGCAAGCAGACGCGCCTCGGCCAGATGGGCCGGGTGGCCATTGGCCTGGGCCTGATCATCCTGGCACTTGAACTGATCGTGCAGGCTGCTGCGCCGATCACCCATGCACAGGGTGTGAAAGTGCTATTCGCCTCGCTGACCGGCGATATCCTGCTCGACGCCCTGGTCGGCGCCCTGTTCGCCATGATCACCTACTCCAGCCTCGCTGCCGTGCTGCTCACCGCGACCCTGGCCGGTGCCGAGGTGATCAGCCTGCCGGTGGCCATCGGCCTGGTGGTCGGCGCCAACATCGGCAGTGGAATGCTGGCCTTCATCAGCGCCCGCATGCAGAACGCCGCCGGGCGTCGCGTGGCGCTGGGCAGCCTGCTGTACAAGCTGATCGGCCTGCTGCTGATCATTCCGGTGCTGCACCCGCTGGTGGACTGGATGGACTCGCTGAGTTTCAGCCCGCAAGAGCTGGTGATCGGCTTCCATTTGCTCTACAACACCCTGCGTTGCCTGGTCATGCTGCCCACGGTCAAACCGATGGGGCGTCTGTGCACCACCCTGCTGCCCGAACGCGAAGTCGCCAACGGCCAGGTCAAGCCCCGGCACCTCGACGCCTCGGCGCTGGAAACCCCCAGCCTGGCGTTGGCCAACGCAGCCCGCGAGACCCTGCGCCTGGGCGACATCGTCGACAGCCTGCTCGAGGCCATGCTCGGCGCCCTGCGCGGTAGCCAGACTGCACTGCCACAACAGACCCGCGCCCTGGGCGAGGACGCCGAGGCCCTGTACAGCGCCATCAAGCTGTACCTGGCGCAGATGTCACGCGAGGACCTGAGCGAGCAGGACAACCGGCGCTGGGCCGAGATCATCGAACTGTCGATCAACCTCAAGCTGGCCAGCGACCTGATCGAGCGCATGCTGCGCAAGGTGCAGCAACAGAAGACCTCACAACGCCGGGAGTTCTCCCAGGTCGGCCTGGAAGAACTGACGGGCCTTCAGGAGCAACTGCTGGCCAACCTGCGCCTGGGCCTGTCGGTGTTCCTCAGCGCCGACCCTGAGAGCGCACGCCTGCTGTTGCGCGAGAAACGCCGCTTCCGCGCCCAGGAACGGCGCCTGGCCCACGCCCATGTCAGTCGCCTGCAACGCAAGGTGGTGCAGAGTATCGAGACCAGTTCGCTACACTTGGAGCTGATCGCCGACATGAAGCGGTTGAACTCTTTGTTCTGCAGCAGTGCCTATGTGGTACTGGGCGGCGCGGACACCGGCGGGCTTTTGCTCGACAGCGTGCCGGACGACGCCCGCCTGTCCTGACCCCCGCACACCTGGAGACCGGCCCGGAAGCCCGCCCATGCGTTGCCTGACCTTCGTTTGCCTGATCCTCTGCAGCCTGCCCTCGTTCGCCCTCGACCGCTCGCGGGTCGAAGGCTATCTGTTGCCCAACGGCCTGCAGGTGATCCTCAAGTCGGGGTACGAACGCGACCATGTGTCGATCCGCCTTGTGGTCGGCGTGGGCCTCGACGACTTCGAGTGCAACCAGCGCGAATTGCCGCACCTGCTCGAACACCTGCTGTTCAGCGGCATCGACGAGACCGGCGAAGGCGGCCTGGAAGAGCGCCTGCAGGCGCTGGGCGGGGCTGGAACGCCTTCACCAGCGCCGCCGATACCACCTTCGTCATCGAGGCGCCGGCACGCAACCAGCGCAAGGTGCTCGACCTGCTGCTGGCGGCGGTGCGGGACACGAAGATCGATGCCAAGGCCCTGGCCACCGCCAAGAAAATCATCGAGCGCGAGGACGGCGGCCATTACGGCCACCTGCAGCGCTGGCTGGACCGCCAGGACATCGGCCACCCGGCCAGCGACCAGCTTGCCGTGGAACTGAGGCTCAAATGCCCGGAGCGCTCGGATATCGACGGCATGACCCTCAAACAGGTGCAGGCCATGCGCGAGCATTGGTACGCCGCCAACAACATGAGCCTGATCGTCGTCGGTGGCCTCGACCGCCTGCTGCCGGCCTATCTGGAGCGTACCTACGGCGAGCTGCCAGCCACCGAGCCAGGCGAGCGGCGCAACCTCGACAGCATCAGCCAGCAGGCCGAGCAACGCCGCGACCTGACCCGTGGCTGGCTGGGTGACACCGCCAGGCTGCACTGGCTGTTCATCGAGCCGGTACTCGACAGCAATCACGACCAGACCCTCGAACTGCTCTCGCGCTACCTCGACTGGGCTGCGTACGATCAACTGCGATTGCGCCACGGCCTGGCCTACGGCCCGTCCGTGCGGCGTGAAAGTTTCGGCGACAGTGGCATGCTCAGCTTCAACGCCGATCTCGAACGCCAGGACATCGACGAAGCGGTGAAAGTGCTGCAGGACCTGTTCGAGCACCTGCGCAAGCACGGCCTGGATGCAGACACCTTTACCCGCCTCAAGGAGGCCGCGATTGCCCGCGAAAGCTGGACCACCCAGGGCAACAGCGCACTGGCCGACTATTACTGGGGCGCGCTGAACGACTACGAGGACGGCCGTTTCACAGACCCGATCGGCAAACTGCGCAAGGTCAGCCTGAAGGAGGCCAACGAAGCGCTGCGGTTGTTGCTCAAGGAGCCTGGCTACCTGCGCATCGAGAAGCCACTGCTGGGCTATGACGAGTTGTACGGGTTGGTGGCGCTGGGGTTGGGGCTGATACTCGCCATCGGGCTGATCCGCAAAAGACGCCAGCCGGCGGATCGCCCCAGCGGCGCTACACGGGACAGCTGATTCGGCGGTATCCTGTTTCGGCCTCTTCGCGGGCAAGTCGCAACGGCGAACCGCCGCTCCCACAAGTAGCCGGTGATGCTGAAGCCTGCGGGATACCTGTGGGAGCGGGCTTGCCCGCGAAGAGGCCAGAACAGTCACCCCTTATCGCTGCCCATCCCATGCCTCCCATACCCCACATCGTCCAACGCATCATCGAACTGCTCAAACGCTACCCCGGGGTCATCGCCCTTGGCGGCTTCCTGTCCGGCATTGGCAGTTTCATCCTGGTCGACCGCCAGGCCGGCCTCGCCAGTTGGATCGCCGTGCTGATGCTGATCAGCTGGGTCTGGCTGATGCTCGAGAACACCCTGACGGGACTGTTCGCACGCACGTTCAAGCGCGAAATCCCGCAGCCACTTTTGCGTTACGCCACACAGATGATCCACCAGGAAAGTCTGTTCTTCGTCCTGCCGTTCTTCTTCATCACCACCACCTGGAACAGCGGCCAGCTGGTGTTCACCGGCTTGCTCGGCGCAGCCGGGCTGATCTCCATCGTCGATCCGCTGTACTACAAATGGCTGGCGCCGCGGCGCTGGCTGTTCATGGCGCTGCACACCCTGACCCTGTTCGCCGCGCTGCTTACGGCGCTGCCGATCATCCTGCACCTGACCACCGCACAGAGCTTCAAGCTGGCGCTGATCGCGGCCATGGCGCTGTCATTCCCGAGCCTGGCCAGCAGTTTCCCGATCAACAACTGGCGCCGCGCCGTGGCGCTGGTACTGGTGACCCTGACCGTGGGCGGCGGCGGCTGGCTGCTGCGTTCATGGGTACCACCGGCAACCCTGTGGATGACCGAAGTGGCGGTGACCACCGAATTGCAGGACCGTGTGCCCGGCGATTCGCTGGAGGAGATCGCCGCCAGCCGCATTCGCAGCGCAGGGCTGTACGCCTATACCGCAATCAACGCTCCGCGCGGGCTGAACGAGCGGATCTATCACGTGTGGCAGCAGGACGGCAAAGAGGTCGACCGCATCGCCCTGGACATCCACGGTGGGCGCAAGGAAGGCTATCGGGCCTGGACCCACAAGCAGAACTTCCCGCCCAACCCGGTGGGCAAGTGGCAGGTGCGGGTGCTGACCGAGGATGGCCAGGTGATCGGCGTACTGCGCTTCAAGGTGGTCGAGGATGTACCGGCGGGGTGAGGGTTCGCCGTTGCGACTTGCCCCGCGATTGAAGCCACCGCAGCTGCAACAGGCTATGATCTGACCCACCGCCGTCGTGCAGAGTCAAAAGCATGGAGCCCAGCGCCACCCTCGACACCCGCCAGCACCCCGCGCGCCTGCTGATCGCCGGCGACTGGACCCTGGCCCACTACACCAGCCTCAAGCGCGACAGCGAGCGCCTGCGCGACCAGTACGGTGCCGACACGATCGCCGACCTCAGCCAGCTTGGGCGCCTGGACACCGCCGGTGCCTCGCTGCTGGCCGAGTTGCTGGGCGCCGAGCGCCTGTCGCACTGCACCGACGAGCTCCCCGAGGCCAGCCGAGCCTTGCTCAGGACGGTGTATGGCTCGGTGCAGGACTACTGCATCCCCATCAAGGAAGCCGAACAACCGGTCCTGCTGCAATTGCTCGCACGCATCGGCTGCGCCGTCGACACGCTCTGGCAGGACACCCGGCAACTACTCGGTTTCGTCGGCCTGATCCTCGCCACCCTCGCCACCCGGCTCCTGCAACCACACAAGTGGCGGGTCACCCCGGTGGTCGCGCACATCGAGCAGACAGGCCTGGACGCCGCGCCCATCGTCGCCTTGCTGACCTTCCTCGTCGGCGCTGTAGTGGCCTTTCTCGGGGCCACGGTGCTGGCCGACTTCGGTGCGACGGTCTTTACCGTCGACCTGGTGGCCTTCTCGTTCCTGCGCGAATTCGCCGTGCTGCTCACCGCGATCCTGATGGCCGGGCGCACGGCCAGCGCCTTCACCGCGCAGCTCGGCTCGATGAAGGCCAACGAGGAGATCGACGCCATCCGCACCCTGGGCCTGAACCCCATCGAACTGCTGGTGGTGCCGCGGGTTCTGGCGCTGCTGATCGCCTTGCCGCTGCTGACCTTCGTCGCCATGGTCTGCGGCATCGTCGGCGGCGCGGTGGTCTGTGCGCTGTCGCTGGACATCCCGCCGGCCATGTTCCTCTCGCTGCTGCAGAGCGACATCGGCGTGCAGCACTTCCTGGTCGGCCTGCTCAAGGCGCCGTTCTTCGCCTTCCTGATCGCCGCCATCGGCTGCCTGGAAGGTTTCAAGGTCAGTGGCAGCGCCGAGTCGGTCGGGGCCCACACTACCTCGGCAGTGGTGCAGTCGATCTTCGTGGTCATCGTGCTGGATGCCGTGGCTGCGTTGTTCTTCATGGAGATGGGCTGGTGAGTGGCACACGTGAAGCGGTGATCGAAGCCCGTGGCCTGTGCAACCGTTTCGGTAGTCAGAGCGTGCACGAGAACCTCGACCTGGACCTGTACCGCGGCGAGATCCTCGCCGTGGTCGGCGGTTCGGGGAGCGGCAAGTCGGTGCTGCTGCGCAGCATCGTCGGCCTGCGTCGGCCCAACGAGGGCAGGGTGAAGGTGTTCGGCCAGGACCTGGCCACGCTGAACGACGATCAACGCTCGCAGGTGGAACGGCGCTTCGGTGTGCTGTTCCAGAAGGGCGCGTTGTTCTCGTCACTGACCGTCACCGAGAACGTCGCGCTGCCGTTGATCGAGCATGCCGGGCTGTCACGCGCCGACGCCGAACACCTGGCCGGGGTCAAGCTGGCGCTGGCGGGGCTGCCGATCAGCGCCGCCGACAAGTACCCGGCCTCGCTGTCCGGCGGCATGATCAAGCGCGCGGCCCTGGCCCGCGCGCTGGCACTGGACCCGGACATCCTGTTCCTCGACGAACCCACCGCAGGCCTGGACCCGATCGGCGCAGCGGCATTCGACCAACTGATCCTGACCCTGCGCGACGCCCTCGGGCTTTCGGTGTTCCTCATCACCCACGATCTGGACACCCTCTACACCATCACCGACCGGGTGGCGGTGCTGTCGCAGAAGAGGGTACTGGTCGCAGGCCCGCTGGCCGAGGTCGAACGCACCGACGATCCCTGGATTCACGAATACTTTCACGGCCCGCGCGGACGTGCAGCCGAACAGGCAGCCGCAAGCGCGGGACAGGAGCACTGACGATGGAAACCCGAGCTCATCACGTCCTCATCGGACTGGTCACCGTGCTGGTCGTGGCCGGCGCCATGCTGTTCGGCCTGTGGCTGACCAAGTCCAGCGTCGACGATGCCTTCAAAGATTATGAAGTGGTGTTCAACGAGGCCGTTTCGGGCCTGTCCCGGGGAAGCGCGGTGCAGTACAACGGCATCAAGGTCGGCGATGTCAGCACCTTGCGCCTCGACCCGCAGGACCCGCGCCGGGTACTGGCGCGCATCCGCCTGAGCGCCGACACACCGGTCAAGGAAGACACCCAGGCCAAGCTCACGCTCGCCGGGGTGACCGGCAACTCGTTCATCCAGCTCAGCGGCGGCACGCCGCAGAGCCCATCGCTCAAGGGCAAGGACGGACAGCTGCCGGTGATCGTCGCCTCGCCGTCGCCGATCTCACGCCTGCTCAACGACAGCAGCGACCTGGTGACCAACATCAACCTGCTGCTGCACAACGCCAACCAGATGTTCTCGGAAAACAACATCGAACGCCTGAGCAACACCCTGGCCAACCTCGAACAGACTACCGGTGCCTTCGCCAGCCAGAAGGGCGGCATCGCCCAGGCCATCGAGCAACTCGGTCAGGTCGGCAAGCAGGCCAGCGCCACCCTGGCCGAGACACAGGCGCTGATGCGCAACGCCAATGGCCTGCTCGGCAGCGAGGGCAAGCAAGCCTTTGGCAGCGCGGAGCAGGCCATGCAGTCGCTGGCTCAGAGCACCGCGGCCATCAATGACCTGCTCAAGAACAACCGCGAGGCGCTCGACGACGGCGCCCAAGGCCTCAATCAGCTGGCCCCGGCAATCCGCGAGCTGCGCGAAACCCTCAATGCCCTCAAGGGCATCTCCCGGCGCCTGGAGGCCGACCCCAGCGGCTACCTGCTGGGCCGCGACCCAACCAAGGAGTTCCAGCCATGAGGCCGTCCCTTCGCCTGCTCGCCGCAGGCAGCCTGCTGAGCCTGGCCAGCGCCTGCTCGATCCTGCCACAGGCCGAGCCCACCGATATCTATCGCCTGCCGGTGAACCAGCAGAGCCGCCCGGCGACACCCGTGGATTGGTCGCTGCGCCTGAATAAGCCGCTGGCCAGCGAAGTCTTGGCCGGGCCGCGTATCGCCGTGATTGCGCAAGGCGACGTGATCAGCAGCTACAAGGGCGCGCGCTGGAGCGATCCGGTGCCACTGCTGGTGCGCAATCGCCTGCTCGATGCCTTCCAGCGGGACGGCCGGGTGCAGCGCCTGAGCGCCGATGACAGCAATCTGCAGGCCGACTACGAGCTGGCGGGTGAGCTGCAAGCGTTCCAGAGCGAATACCGCGAAAACGGGGTGCAGGTACTGATCCGCTACGACGCGCGGCTGGTGCAAGGGCGCAGCCAGCGCATCCTTGCCAGCCAACGCTTCGAGGTGCTCCAGCCACTGGCCGACAAGCAGGTGCCGGCAGTGGTCAGCGGCTTTGGCGCTGCCAGCGACCAGCTCGCGCGCCAGGTGGTGGACTGGACAGTCGCCCAGGCCTCACGGATGCAGGCTCAGGCGAAGAACCAGTAGCAGACGAAGATCGCCGCGATCACCCCAGACAGCTCGGCCAGCAGCGCGCAGCCCACTGCGTGGCGCACGCGCTGGATGCCCACGGCGCCGAAGTACACCGCCAGCACGTAGAAGGTGGTTTCGGTACTGCCCTGAATGGTCGCGGCCACTAGCGCAGGGAAGCTGTCGACACCGTGGGTCTGCATGGTCTCGATCAGCATCGCCCGCGCCGCGCTGCCGGAGAACGGCTTGACCAGTGCCGTGGGCAGGCCTTCCACGAAGCGGCTGTCCACGCCCATCCACTCGACCGCATGGCGGATGCCACCCAGCGCCAGCTCGAGCGCCCCGGAGGCACGCAGCACACCCACTGCGACCAGCATCGCGACCAGATAGGGCAACAGGCTCTTGGCGACGTCGAAGCCTTCTTTGGCGCCCTCGACGAAGGCCTCGTAGACCTTCACCTTGCGCAACGCACCGATCACCAGAAACAGCATGATCACGCCGAACAGCGTCAGGTTGCCGAGGATCGACGACAGGCTCGCCAACGCAGCCGCCGACAACGTGCCGAGAAACGCCATGAAGCCACCCAGCAGCAGGGCGCCGGGGATGAAGTAGGCCAGCACCACCGGATCCCACAGGCGCAGGCGCTGCATCACGGCGACCGACAGCAGGCCGACCAGGGTCGAGACGCTGGTCGCCAGCAGGATGGGCAGGAACACCAGCGTCGGGTCGGGAGCGCCTTGCTGGGCGCGGTACATGAAGATGGTGACCGGCAGCAGGGTTAGCGACGAGGCGTTGAGCACCAGGAACAGGATCTGCGCGTTGCTCGCCGTGGTGCTGCTGGGGTTGAGCTCCTGCAACGCACGCATGGCCTTCAGGCCGATGGGCGTGGCGGCGTTGTCCAGGCCCAGGCCGTTGGCAGCGAAGTTCATGGTGATCAGGCCCAGGGCAGGGTGGCCAGGCGGCACTTCCGGCATCAGGCGCGCGAACAGCGGGCCGAGAACCTTGGCCAGCCATTCGACGATACCGGCCTTTTCGGCAATCTTGAGAAAGCCCAGCCACAGGGTGAGGGTGCCGAACAGCAGGACCATGACCTCGACCGACAGCTTGGCCATGGCGAAGATGCTCTCGACCATCGCGGCGAAGATTCCCGCGTTGCCACCGACCAGCCACTGGGCCAGGGCAGAGATGGCCGCTACCACGAAAAAGCCGAGCCAGAGGCCGTTGAGCATCTGCAATCCCCCTGAAAAATGCCCGAATGATAGCGCATAAGGCGCCCTGAATCCGATCCCTGCAAGAGCGGCCGACAGGGGTGGTGTCGGACGCCACAATGCAAAAAGCCCCGACGGGTCGGGGCTCTTGCTTGCAACCAGAGGCTTACTGGTTGACGGTCTTGCCCGCCACCACAGCTTCTTTTTTCTTGCCGTTGGCCTGGAACAGCGAGTTGTAGTACGCCTCGCCCTTGGCGCTGTCGTACATGCCTTGCCACTTGGCGATCACCACGGCGGCCAGGGCGTTGCCCACCACGTTCAGTGCGGTACGGGCCATGTCCATGATGCGGTCGACACCGGCGATGAAGGCCAGGCCTTCCAGCGGAATGCCCACGCTGCCCAGGGTCGCCAGCAGCACCACGAAGGAGACGCCCGGCACACCGGCGATACCCTTGGAGGTGACCATCAGGGTCAGCACCAGCAGCAGCTGTTGGCTGATCGACAGGTCGATGCCGTACAGCTGGGCGATGAAGATCGCCGCGATGCTCTGGTACAGGGTCGAACCGTCGAGGTTGAACGAGTAGCCGGTCGGTACCACGAAGGAGCAGATCGACTTCGGCGCACCGTACTTCTCCATCTTCTCGATCACGCGCGGCAGCACGGTCTCGGAACTGGAGGTGGAGTAGGCGAGGATCAGCTCGTCCTTCATGATGCGCATGATCTTGATGATCGAGAAGCCGAACACGCGTGCCACCAGGCCCAGCACCATGAAGGCGAAGAAGGCGATGGCGAAGTACACCAGCAGCACCAGCTTGGCCAGCGGCAGCAGCGAGGCGAAGCCGAAGTTGGCGACGGTCGCGGCGATCAGGGCGAATACACCGATCGGGGCGTAGTTCATGATCATGTGGGTGACCTTGAACATGGTCTCCGACACACCCTGGAAAGTACGCACCAGCGGCTCGCGCAGGTCGGCGTTGAGGCTCGAGAGGCCCATGCCGAACATGACCGAGAAGAAGATGATCGGCAGCATCTCGCCACGCATCAGCGCTGCGAAGATATTCGATGGGATCAGGTTGAGCAGGGTCTCGATGAACGCATGCTCATGCTGTACCTCGGCCGCCGTGGCCTGGTACTTGGAGATGTCGACGGTGCCCAGGGTGCTCATGTCGATGCCGGCACCTGGGTGGAACACATTGGCCAGTACCAGACCGACGACGATGGCGATGGTGGTCACCACTTCGAAGTAGAGAATGGTCTTCAGGCCGATGCTGCCCAGTTTCTTCGCGTCGCCAACCCCGGCGATGCCCACGATCAGCGACGAAATCACGATCGGGACGACGATCATCTTGATCAGGCGAATGAAGATGTCGCCGGCGGGCTGGAGGACGTTGCTGATCCACCATGCCTTTTCTGCACTGAAATGATTCAGTAGCGCGCCGACTGCAACGCCCAGGACGAGACCGATCACGATCTGCCAGGCGAGGCTCAGTTTTGCCTTCTTCATGTCGTTACCTTTGTTGTAGTGGTCATGGCCAGCAGATCGGAAAAGCGCGTCCCAGAGCCTTTGGCAACGTCACGGGCAGCGATTGGCTTCCGTCTGGCGACCCTGTTCTCAGGTCAACGCCAGCGAGCGAACGAGCGCTCGGGCCAGCTAAAAAGGCGGCAACTATTGCGACGTGGACAGGGTCAGTCTAATGCCGGAAACGACTACCCCATGCCGAATCGGCATAGGAAAAGACCGCAAATCGGCCAATTCAGCGGCCAAAAAATCCAGGCGTTCGGTTTTCCGAACAAGACCAAACCGCCATTTTTTAGGCAGAAACGACAGGATCAGTTGGAGGGTGGTGGGGGGTTGTTCGACAATCCGAATGGTAGAAAACACACCCTGCGCACAGCGCAATCGAGGGGAAAAAAATTCGATATACGGTTACGACAAAATGTGTCTTGAGAGAAAAATCGTACAAGTACGTTCTGGAAGGGAGATTTCTGTAAGGACGCTTCGGAAGCCAGGTCGAGTGTTAGTGCCTTTTCCGACACCACTGACCTGGATCTTCCGATGCTGTCTCTCCTGACCCGGCCCTCGTCGGAGGTACTCCCTGTACCCCTAGGCCACTCCGATCCTGACGCGATCAGAACAGCCCGGCCCCCTGGTCATGTGCTGCCTCTCCTCGAGGCGGCGCATCATGGACGACGCAACGGTAAATACGTTCAACGTCCATATGATTACAGTGCGCGACCGTTGGTCAGTACCAGTTCGGATCGCGCTTGAGCTGCTCCTGCAGCAACTTCTGCATGCCTTCGTCTGGCTTGCCCAACCAGCGGTAGTCCGCATGGCGGGTTGGCGACTTGTCTGAGGGCAGACCTTCGGGAACCTCCACGAGCATCCCGTAGGCTTCATCCTTGTCCCAGCTGAACGCCACGATCAGGCGCTTGTACGTGCAGTTGTTGTCCGACTCGCAGAGAGGGCCGACCAGATACTTGTCGCCGTCCTCGGTCACCGCAGACATCTGCTGCGCAGAGCTGCCGCTGAGGTTGATCACCCACTCGGGCAGGCGTTCTTCATTCTTTATGGTCTTCTGCCAGGTCTGGCGGTATTCCGGGTCCGACCCCAGCAACTGGTTAGCCCGCACCTGACCGTCATTGGCTGCCATCGCCGCCGAGCCGCCGCCCACGAGCAGGGCGGTGACCAGGGCGTTAAAGAGCATCCTGCTCATGGGCGTCCTCTACCGCGTCCGAAGAAGAAGGAAGCGACGAACAGGACCAGGAAGACAATGAACAGGATCTTCGCGATACCCGTTGCGGCGCCGGCGATACCACCGAAGCCCAGCACTGCGGCGACAATGGCGATGATCAGGAATGTGATAGCCCAGCTCAGCATGGTGTTTCTCCTTTCTTTTCGGGATCGGGTTGGTGTGGCACTAGAACACCCAGCGTTCCTGAGGAACGATGTTTTCCAGGGTGGCCGGCGAAGCATTGGCCGAAGGCAGCGGCTGTGCCGCCTTGACCAGGGTGGTGGCGTGATTCGTCTTCAATTGCGTCAACAACGCAGTCTGAGCAGCTACCTGGTCGGCCAGGCGAGCGGTCTGCCAGCTGTGGTAGAACAGGCCGCCGGCGAGGGTCAGTACCAGTGCCATCGCCAGGTACAGAAACTGATGCACGGGCAGCGCTACGTCCTGCGAACGGTTGACTGATTGGCGATTCATGCCGGCTCCTCCTGCTGTATTTGTTATCCAAACCTTGAGGGAGTTATTGCAGCCTGCATGCCAGCTTTTTCATCTCGAAAAAATCTTTATAAATCAGTCAGTTATGCGCAAATGGAAAATGCAGCAAGGACGTATCCTGCACGATGCCTTGCTGCAGGCCGTGCGTTTTGCACGATTCAACCTTCCACTTTGCTCGCCACCTTCAGCAGGTCCGCATCCACGCCCCGTACTCCGAGGATCTGCCCCGCAATCTGCACGGCGATGGTCTTCTGCTCCTGGCTGACCACCTCGCCAGACAGCCGCACCAGGCCCTCCTGGCTTGCCACCTTGATATTCGGCCCGTCGAGATTACGGCTGTAGCGCAAGCTGCTTTGCACCTTGTCGATGATCCAGGCATCGCTGGGCTGCGGCCCTGTCGGAACAGTCGGCGGATTTTCACGGGCCTGGGCCATGGCTGCGGAATCCAGGCTGATCAGGTTGTTGACCAGGTACACACCCTCGCTGGTACGGGCGATGACCCCGGCCAGCTCCTTGGCCTCGACGTTATCGACGCGACCGCGCATGGTCACCACGCCCTCGCGGCTCTCGACCTCGATTGGCGCCTTTTCCGTCACCCGGCTCCAGAGCAGGCGCGCGCGGATGATCGCGGTCAAGGTGGCGTCCTCAAGGCGTTGGGCGTAGGCACGCCGCTCAAGCGGCTGCTCCGCCAGCTCGGCATTGACTTGCAGACGGTTATCCACCCGCTCGATACCGCGGGTGGCCAAGGCGACGCGCTCGGCCAGGTCGCGCTCGACTGGATTTTCCACCTCACCGCTGAGGCGGGCCTGCTGCCCCTCCACCTGTACCTCTATGCGGAACGGATTGAGCACCTTGTTGAGCGAAACCGCAGTCTGCACGGCCCCCTCCAGTCGTGCATCCTGCAACGGGTCGGCGACAACGGGACCGACTGCCAGCAGCAGGCCGGCAGCCAGGGCGCAATGACGTGGGAACAAAGGCATGGCACTTCTCCTTTTTCGTAACAAATCCAACCAAGCTCGCAACCTGCATGCCAGCGTCACGAATGCTGGAAAATCTATTTATTTCAATCTGTTAGCCAATAAACAGAGCAACAGCTAGCATGCACAGGACGGAATCCTTCAGAATCGACCATGCAACTTGCCCGATTTTTCCGACACTAACTGAGATCAATCCCATAGGAGCGCAGGAAAAATGGAACCAGCCCAGGACAAGCAAGGCCGCATTCTGCTGGTGGACGACGAGTCCGCGATCCTGCGCACCTTCCGTTACTGCCTCGAAGACGAGGGCTACAGCGTCGCCACGGCCAACAGTGCCGTTCAGGCAGAGACCCTGTTGCAACGCCAGGTGTTCGATCTGTGCTTCCTCGACCTGCGCCTGGGAGAGGACAACGGCCTAGACGTGCTGGCCCAGATGCGCATCCAGGCGCCCTGGATGCGCGTGGTGATCGTCACTGCACACTCGGCGATCGATACCGCAGTGGATGCCATCCAGGCCGGCGCTGCCGACTATCTGGTCAAACCCTGCAGCCCCGACCAGTTGCGCCTGGCCACCGCCAAGCAACTGGAGGTGCGCCAACTGTCGGCGCGCCTGGAAGCGCTGGAAGGCGAAGTGCGCAAGCCCAAGGACGGTCTCGACTCGCACAGCCCGCAAATGATGGCGGTGCTGGAAACCGCGCGGCAGGTGGCGACCACCGATGCCAATATCCTGATCCTGGGCGAGTCCGGCACCGGCAAGGGCGAACTGGCCCGCGCCATTCACGGCTGGAGCAAACGCGCACGCAAGGCCTGCGTGACCATCAACTGCCCCTCGCTGAACGCCGAGCTGATGGAAAGCGAACTGTTTGGTCACACCCGCGGCGCCTTCACCGGCGCCAGCGAGAGCACGCTCGGGCGGGTCAGCCAGGCGGACGGCGGCACGCTGTTCCTCGACGAAATCGGTGATTTCCCACTGACCCTGCAGCCCAAACTGCTGCGTTTCATCCAGGACAAGGAATACGAAAGGGTCGGCGATCCGGTCACCCGTCGGGCCGACGTTCGCATCCTCGCCGCAACCAACCTCAACCTTGAGGAGATGGTGCGCGAGAGCCGCTTCCGTGAAGACCTGCTGTACCGCCTCAACGTCATCACCCTGCACCTGCCGCCACTGCGCGAGCGCAGCGAGGACATCCTCACGCTCGCCGATCGCTTCCTCGCCCGTTTCGTGAAGGAGTATTCGCGCCCGGCGCGGGGATTCAGCGACGAGGCCCGTGCGGCACTGCTCAACTACCGCTGGCCGGGCAACATCCGCGAACTGCGCAACGTGGTGGAGCGCGCCAGCATCATCTGCCCGCAGGAGCGCGTGGAAATCAGCCACCTGGGGATGGGCGAGCAGCCCACCGGCAACGCCCCGAAGGTTGGCGCAGCGTTGAGTCTCGATGAGCTGGAGCGCGCCCACATCGGTGCCGTCCTGGCAGCCAGCGATACCCTCGACCAGGCCGCCAAGACCCTCGGTATCGATGCCTCCACCCTGTACCGCAAGCGCAAGCAGTACAACCTGTGAAGTGGCCCATGAAGCTGCGCACGCGGCTGTTCCTGAGCATCTCGGCACTGGTGACGGTAGCGTTGCTGGGGTTGCTGCTGGGGCTGATCAGCGTGCTGCAGATGGCAGCGGTGCAGCAAAAGCTGGTGCGTGACACCACCCATACCCTGGAGGTCGGGCTGAAGCTGCGGCAGAACCTGGGCGAGCAGTTGAACCTGATACTCGATGCAGATACCGATCCGAAAAGCTTGGCAAGCCTGCAGGAAAACTTCCAGGCGCTATTGGTGGCAGGCCTCGAACAGGGCGGTGAACGCACCGGATTCAGCAAGGCCAGCAGCAACTACCAGACCTTCCTCCAGGCCTATCGCGACAGCACCTCACCGTCGCGCAGCATGGGCGTCGACGACCCTTTGGGCGCCGCGTTCAACCAGGTCCGTACCGACCTGATCGACTCGCACAAGCAGGCGCTGGAGCACATTTCCCGCAGCGAAGAACATGCTCGCGATCATGCCCTGCTGGTCAGTGGTGCATTGGGCCTGATGGGCCTGGCGGTGGTGGTGCTGGGCTTCATCACCGCGCATAATATCGCGCGTCGCTTCGGCCAGCCGATCGAGGCCTTGGCCAAGGCAGCCGACCAGGTTGGCCAAGGCAACTTCGACGTTACCCTTCCTGTGACCCAAGCCACCGAACTCAACCAATTGACCCGCCGTTTCGGCCTGATGGCCGACGCCCTGCGCAAGCACCAGGCCACCAATGTCGATGAGCTGCTGGCCGGCCAGCAGCGCCTGCAGGCCGTGCTCGACAGCATCGACGATGGCCTGCTGATCATCGATCGCCAAGGTCGCCTGGAACACCTCAACCCCGTGGCCCAACGGCAGTTGGGCTGGAATGCCTCGCGGCTTGGCAGCAGCCTGGCCGAAGCCCTGAACCGCCCGGAGCTGGAGCAACAGATGCGCCAGGTGCTGCGCGGCGGCAGCCTGGACCGGCCACCGGATGACCTGAGCATCGAGGTGGACGAAGAGACCCGTCTGCTGACCTTCAGTCTGACACCCGTCAGCCACCCGCAAGGGCCGATCCTCGGCGCGGTGATGGTGTTGCATGACGTGACCGAACAGCGTGCGTTCGAGCGCGTACGCAGCGAGTTCGTCCTGCGTGCCTCCCATGAACTGCGCACCCCGGTCACCGGCATGCACATGGCTTTCGGCCTGCTGCGCGAGCGGGTCTCGTTCCCGCCCGAAGCGCGGGAAAACGATCTGCTCGACACCATCGGCGAAGAAATGCAGCGTCTGACCCAACTGATCAACGACCTGCTCAATTTCTCTCGCTACCAGAGCGGGCTGCAGAAACTGGAACTGGCGCCCTGCACACTCGATGACCTGCTGGAGCGGGCCCGGGCACGCTTCGCCGAGTCGGCGGCGCACAAGCAGATCGAACTGGTCAGCGAGCTGGAGCCTCCCTTGCCGCACATCCAGGTCGACCTTGCGCAGATCGACCGGGTGCTGGACAACCTGCTGCACAACGCCATCCGCCACACCGCCAGTGGCGGGCACATTCGCCTGCACGCACGGCGGCATGCCGAGCGGGTGATCATCAGCGTCGAGGACGACGGCGAAGGCATTGCCTATGGCCAGCAGGGGCGAATCTTCGAGCCGTTCGTGCAGGTCGGGCGCAAGAAGGGCGGCGCAGGGTTGGGTCTGGCCCTGTGCAAGGAAATCGTGCAACTGCATGGCGGGCGCATGGGCGTGTTCTCGCGGCCGGGGCAGGGGACGCAGTTCTACATGGCCTTGCCGGTCTGAGGCGCCTGTTCAAGGCTCATCATCGATTCGCCGCCCGCCCATCCGCCGTCCGCGCGTGATCAGCTCGGCGAACTGTCGGGCGTTGAGCGGATGGGCGAACAGCCAACCCTGCCCATAGTTGACCCCTTCGCTGTTGAGCAACACGGCCTGGTCCTCGCACTCGATCCCCTCGGCGATCACCCGCAGGTGCAGGTCATGGGCCATGCGGATGATATGCGGGGCGACGCCGCTGCTGGCGGCGTCGTGGCCCAGGGCGTCGATGAACGCCTTGTCGATCTTCAGGCAATCGACCGGCAGGGTCTGCAGGTAGGCCAGGCTGCAGTAGCCGGTGCCGAAATCATCGATCAGTACCTGATGCCCGACCGAGCGCAGGGCCTGCAGGTTGTCGCGGGCCACCACCACATCGATCAGGCCGCGCTCGGTCACTTCGAATGCGATCTGCGTTGCGGACACCCGATGCTGGGCCAGCAACCGCGCTGCGACCCGGCCGATACGCGGCACCATCACATCGCACGCCGCCAGGTTCACCGAGATGTACAAGTGCCGATTGGCCCGCAACAACTGGCCCAGTTGCTCCAGTACCCGCTGCAGGACGAAGTCGGTGATCGGGCGGATCTGCCCGGTGTTCTCGGCAAGCGGGATGAACAGCTCCGGGCTGGTCAGGCTGCCATCCGGTCGGCGCCAGCGCACCAGTGCTTCGGCGCCGACACAACGGCGGCTGTCCAGTTCGAAGATCGGTTGGTAGAGCACCTGCAGCTCGCCACGGCGCAGCGCCTGCTGCAACTCCGAGCTCATCGAGCGCCGCTGCAGGATCAGTTGCAGCACCAGCCAGCCGATGCAGCAGGCGAGCAGCAGGCTACCGGGGAACAACAACCAGAGCATGCCGTTGAGCTTCAGCGGCAGGCTTGCACGGGGGGCGATGAGGACGAGTTGGTAGTCCGGTGACTTGGTCGGCATCCGGTAGACGAGGCGGTCGCTGAGCTCGATCAGCGCCTTGCGTGACGGTGGCGGCCAGTCTGGCGCGGGTGGCCAGGGCTGGGGAGGGCCCAGCACCGGGATCGCCCGGCTGCCGCGGTCGAGCACTACCAGCAGGCTGCCACCGGGCGGGAGATCGACCACGTCGGTCAGGTGGCCGCGTGAGGTGGACACCAGGAAATGGCCACGCCCCAGCATCAACGCCGCAAGATTTTCGTTCGGCTCGGTGGTGGTGTTCAGCCAGTAACTGTAGGTCGGCCCCTGGATGTCGGGGGCGCGCATGGGCCGCATGACCTGCTCCCCACCGCGGCTGGAGCAGGCGATGTCTCCGTCGACATAGACCGCCTCGTAGACAAAGCGGTAGCTCAGGCCCACCTGACGCAGCGCAGACAACATTGCCGCATCGCAGCCGCGCATCGGCAGTGTCTGCAACTGGTCGACCCCCTCGCGCAATTGACCGAACACTTGCTCCAGGCGCTCGAGAAAACGCTCGCCGCGGGCATTCATCTGCGCGCTTTCGCTCTGTTTCATCTGCTGCAGGGTGACACCGACACTGGCGGCCAGCAGCAGCGCAGCACTGGCCAACGCGACCAGAGAGGCCAACAGCCAGGGGCGGTAGAAAATTTGGCGCACAGAGGCGATCAGCGAAGACATGCGCGGCATCCAGTTGAATACCAAAGGTATAGCAACTGGATGAACAGTTGGCGCGGTGCGATAGGCGGTCCTGATTCACCGCATGCTGTTGAGCACCTGCAGTATTGCCGCGGTCTGCGCATCGGGCATGCCGTCGAAGCGCTGCGCGCGGAAATGCATCTGGAAAGCGGCGATCACATGGCGGGTCGAGACATCCAGCTCGCCAGTCTGCTCGATGGCATAGCCGAAGCGGGCCAGTTGTTGCTGATACCAGAGCGGGCTCGGTGGATTGGCCTCGAAATACACCTGCTGGCGCGCCACGGAGGCAGCGTTCGGCCAGATCCCCAGCCCTGCGTCAGCCAGGCGCTTCCAGGGGAACAGCGGCCCCGGGTCGAGCTTGCGCAAAGGCGCGATGTCGCTATGGCCAATGATGTTGCGCGGCTGGATGTTGTAGCGCTGGACGATATCCTTGACCAAGGCGATCACTGCCTCGATCTGCGCTTCGCTGTAGGGGTGCCAGACACGTCCGCTGGGGGTATCGGTATAGCCGGGATTGACGATCTCGATACCGATCGAGCTCGAGTTGAGCCAGGTGCGACCCTGCCACTGACTGTCGCCGGCATGCCAGGAGCGGCGGCTTTCATCCACCAGTTGGTACACCGTGGCATTGCCGTCGCCAACCAGATAATGGCTGCTGACCTCGCCATGGGTCAGCAGCGCCAGCGAGCGCTCCAGCGAAGCGTTGGTGTAGTGCAGGACGACGAACTGGATGCGGCTGTCCTGGTTCGCCGAGGTGTGGCTACGGTCGATACGCAGACCGCTGGAGCAGCCGGCGAGCAGGATGAGGAGAAGGGCAGTAGCGAACGTTTTCATCGGATGGAGGCACGTCATGTGTCGGTATAAGCGCTACAGTATAACGTGCTATCGCCGATTACCCATTCTCAACGATGCCCACTCAGCGGACTGAGCGCACGACCCGTGTCGAAAGCAACAGGGGTTGCTTAGCGGTACTTGCTACCCTTGCTCGACGCGATTGCGCCCCTGGTCCTTGGCGCGGTATAGCGCTTCGTCCGCACGCTTGAGCACCTGGTCGCCACGCTCGCCGGAGCGGAAGGCGCTGACGCCGATGGACGTGGTGATCACCACGCGCTCGCCCTTGAAGTGAAACGGGCAGGCCTCGATCGCCGCACGCAGCGCTTCGGCGACCTGCAGCGCTGCGGGGGGAGATGTCTGGGGCAACAGCAGGACGAACTCCTCGCCACCAAAGCGGGCGATGAAGTCGCGCCCGCGCAAGCGCTTGCGCAACTGGTCGGCAACGATCTTCAGCACCTTGTCGCCAGCCAGGTGGCCATAGCCGTCGTTGATGCGTTTGAAATGATCGAGGTCGAGGATGGCCATGGCCAGGTGGCCGCCATTCTCCTGCCAGTCGGCAAGCTCGCGCTCGACCCGTTCGCTCCAGGCGGCGCGATTGGGCAGCCCGGTCAGCGGATCGACCAGTGCTTTCTGCCGCTGTTCTTCCAGGTGCTCACGGTAGCCAAGCGCCTCCTGCTCCATGCTCGCCACTCGCTCGGCCAGGCCTTGCAGGCGTCCGGCCAGCTCCTGCTCACGGCGGTCGCGTTCGTGCTGGTGGTCATCCATGGTGACCAGCAGGCCCTCGAGCCGGTTGTCCAGCAGGTGCTTGAGGCTGTCGATGTCCACTGCGCCCTGGACGCTGGTTTGCAGGCCATCGACCTGTTCACGCAGCTGACTGTCCAACTCGCGAGCGGCAGTGCTGTTGTCGGCGTGGCCCTCGCTGGCCTCCTGCAGGTGGCTCTGGAAGGTCTCCAGGCGCTCGTTGATCTGCTGCAGGTAGGCTTCGAACTCATGCTGGCCGCTGTCGTTGATTGCCAGCATCAGCACGGCCAGGTCGTCCAGTACCGGGATCAGCTCGTACCAGTTCAGCCCGCGCGCCACCCGCTCGCGCATTTCCAGGGCCTGGGCCTTGTGGCGCTCCGGCAGGCTCAGGTCGTCGAGCAGGCCGATCAGGGTTTCCTCGATGTGCGCGGCGACCTGGCTGTAGGGCGGCTCGACGGCATCAGGCAGGGCGTAAGGGCCGTCTTCACCGACTGGTTGTTCTTCCGGGGGCTCGGTGGCGGGGGCTTCGTCCGCTGGTGTGCTGTCGGCGATGGGCTCCGGCTCGACAGGCTCGGACTCGGCGGGGGGAGCGACTGGCTCGGATTCGACAATGTTCGCCGACTCGCGGGCGTCGTCAACTGGCTCCACCGTCTCGGCAGCACCGGCCAATTGCGCAACCGGCGCCGGGGCCTCGGGGGCGGGCTCGACAGAGCGGGGCGCCGCAGGCAGAGGCTCAAGTTCATCAGCATCGATCGTGCTGTGTGCCGCAGAGGCTGGGCTCGGGGCTGGGGCTGGGGCTGGGGATCGTGGCTCAGGTTCGCGCGCAGGCAACGGTTCGCCCGTTGGCTCGACGGCCTGGCCCTGGGACGTTGCGCGCGAGGGTGCCGGTTCGTGCTCCGGCTCCGGCGCTTCGGCCTGAGCACCCTCTTCGCGACCGCCAAACAAGCGTTGCAGGAAGCCTGGCCGGGCCTCTTCGGTCGCCTTGCGCAGCGACGACAGCGCCCGCCCCTGCAGACCGCTGAGCTCGCCAAGCAGCGGCGGCAACTCACGCGACTGGCTGACACCGCCGTCGAGCTTCTTGGCCAACTTCTTGAGCGGACGGGAAACGTCGCCGGGCAGCTCAAGCCCCTGCAACTGGGAAACCAGCGAGGTCAGCGCATCGCTGACCTGGTTCATCCGCGTTTCGCGACGCTGCTCCGACTCGAGCACGGCCTTTTCCAGTCGTGGGATAAGCCCGGCGAGCCCCGCGTCCATGCTGTCGCTGCGGATGACCTCGCGCATCTCCTTCATGCACTGGTCGACGACCTTGTCGCTACCCTCGGCGGCCAGCGTGCTGCGGACCAGGCCACGGCGCAGCAAGTCGAGGCGAGCTTCCCAGCGACGCTCGAGCTTTTCCTGCCGTTCGATGCTTTTTAGATATTTTTCTTTCCAGCGCTCGGCTTCGTCGGTCATGCCTGGATCCGCAACGGTAATAGCATCAGAGGGTATGTGATTACTGGATTTCGGCGCGAAGCGCGAACTCTTGAGTGTGTCAGCGCACGACCGGCAGGGTATCCACAGTCAAGGCATCCGGCAATCGGATCTCGACCGCCACAGGCAGGTGGTCGGAAATCGGCTGCGACAGCACCTCGACTCGTTCAAGCGTCAGGCTCGGGCTGAGCAGGATGTGATCCAGGCAGCGTTGCGGACGCCAGCTGGGGAAGGTCGCCTCGACCTGTGGGGCGATCAGTCCGAGGTCGCGCAGGGGCGAGCGCTCGAGCAGGTCGTTGGCGTGGGTGTTCATGTCGCCCATGAGGATCTGATGGCGGTAGCCGCCGATCAGCTCACGGATATACCCGAGTTGCAGGGCACGGGTCTTGGCGCCGAGCGCCAGGTGCATCATCACCACGATCAGCGCGTCCTCGCCTTCGCCGAAACGCACCAGGATCGCCCCACGACCGGCCGGACCGGGCAGGGGATGGTCTTCAAGGTGCTGGGGCTTGAGCCGGCTGAGCACGCCGTTGCTGTGCTGGGCGAAACGCCCGAGATTGCGGTTGAGCTGCTGATACCAGTAGGGGAAGGCACCGAGCTGGGCCAGGTGCTCGACCTGGTTGACGTAGCCCGAACGCAGGCTGCCGCCGTCGGCTTCCTGCAGGGCAACCAGGTCGAAATCAGCGAGCAGGTCGCCGATCTTCTGCAGGTTGCCGGCCCGCCCGGTATGCGGCAACAGGTGCTGCCAGCTGCGGGTCAGGTAGTGGCGATAGCGCTCGGTGCTGATGCCGACCTGGATATTGAAGCTGAGCAGCCGCAGGCGACCATCCTCCGGCAGGCCTGGCGCCTGCAGATGATGTTCGTTGACCCGCGGCTGGTGCAGGCCAACACTTCGCGTGTTACGCAAGCGGGCCATGGCTGCGCCGCTTACTTAGCGGCACGCTCCTTGGCGATCAGTTGGTCGGCTACGTTCAGGACGCCTTCCGGCCCGCCAGCGGTACCCAGGTCGAAGCGGTACTTGCCGTTGACCACCATGCTCGGTACGCCGGTGATTTCGTACTTCTTCGCCAGTTCCTTGGCCTGGTTGACCTGGCCCTTGATGGCGAACGAGTTGAAGGTAGCGAGGAACTTGTCCTTGTCCACGCCTTGGGTGGCGAGGAATTCAGCCATGTCGTTCGGGTCGGTCAGACGCTTGCGCTGGTTCTGGATGGCGTCGAAGACCGCGGCGTGAACCTTGTGCTCGACGCCCATGGCTTCGAGGGTCAGGAACATCTGGCCGTGGGCATCCCAAGGGCCGCCGAACATGGCCGGGACGCGCTTGAAGTTGACGTCGGCCGGCAGCTTGTCGATCCAGGGATTGATGGTGGGTTCGAAGTGGTAGCAGTGCGGGCAGCCGTACCAGAACAGCTCGACGACTTCGATCTTGCCTGGCTGCGAGACCGGGACCGGGTTGCTCAGCTCGATATATTCCTTGCCCGCCACAGGCTCGGCGGCCTGCACCGCGGCCATACCGAATACGCTGGCGGCGACCAGCGCAGCGCTGAGAATCAGTTTACGCATGCTTTACTCCTGAGCAATCAATGGTCGCCTCGACACGACCTATGCTGTGACAGGCCATGAAGGGCTCGAGTTCTGTAGTGTAACGGCTGGGACCATAAAAAAGGGCGGCCTACGCCACCCTTTTCATGTTTAGCGATGTTGCATTAACCGAGTGTTAACGCTCGCCTCAATGCAGCCCCTGGATATAGCTGGCCAACGCCTCGATATCCTTGTTGCTCAGCTTGCCGGCGATGGTGCGCATGGTCATGGCATCGCCATCGTTGGTGCGATTACCTTCACGGAAGTCGGTGAGCTGCTTGCTGACATACTGCGAGTGCTGGCCGCTCAGGTGAGGGAAGCCGGCAAGGGCAATGCCTGCGCCGTTAGGCGAGTGGCAACCGGTGCAGGCGGGCATGCCTTTCTCCAGGTCACCGCCGTTGAACAGCGCACGTCCACGCTCGACCAGCTTGGGATCTGCCGCGCCGACACTGCCTTTCTGGCTGGCGAAGTAAGCGGCGATATCGGCCAGGTCCTGGTCATTGAAGGCGGCCAGCATGCCGGTCATTTCCAGCACCGTGCGCTTGCCCGACTTGATGTCGTGCAATTGCTTCTCAAGGTAGCGCTGGCCCTGGCCGGCCAGTTTCGGGAAGTTCGGCGCCAGGCTGTTGCCGTCAGGGTTATGGCAGGCACCACAGACCGCAGTCTTCGCCTGGCCGGCAGCGGCATCGCCTTTGATGGGGTCGGCAGCAGTGGCCGCACCTGCGACACCCATGGTCAACAGCAGACTCACGAATAGTTTGTTCATCAGCTAATCCAACACGGCTAAGGGTGAAATGTTATGTATCGGGACTGCCACTCATCCAAAGGATGACCAATCGGTAGTCCTCGGCACTGCAGTCCATGCACAATCCACGCGGCGGCATAGCCTTGAAACCCTGGGTAACATGCGCCACCAGTACATCCACACCTCGCGCCAGCCTCGGTTCCCAGGCCGCCGCATCGCCCTTCCTGGGGGCCTGTGGCAGCTGACCGGCGTGACAGGCCGCACATGTGCGGTTGTACAACGCCTCGGGATCCTGTGTAGCCTGTGCGCTGAAAAACGGCTGGAACATACCGACCGCCAGCAGCCATTTCGCCATGCGGAACGACCTGACAGGGTTGGGGGCCGCGCTGCGTTCTGATGCGCGAGCTAGTGATCGACACCCCATGCTCGTCCTCCTTCGCTGGGAGAATGAGCACACAAAAACTGGGGCATTATATACTTCCGCCCTCCAAACGGAAACGCGGCCTGGATCAGGCAACACCCACATCGGATATCCCATGCAAGTCAAGAACCCCATCCTCGGCCTCTGCCAGAAAGCCAAATTCGCCCTCAGCGCTGCCAAGGTCGAACAATGCCCGGAAGACCAGGGCTACGAGGTGGCTTTCGCCGGCCGCTCCAACGCCGGTAAGTCCAGCGCCCTCAATACCCTGACCCATGCCAGCCTGGCGCGTACCTCCAAGACCCCGGGGCGCACCCAGCTGTTGAATTTCTTCAGTCTGGACGATGAACGGCGTTTGGTCGACCTGCCAGGTTACGGTTATGCGAAAGTGCCGATTCCGCTCAAGCAGCACTGGCAGAAACACCTGGAGGCCTACCTGGGCGGGCGCGAATGCCTGCGCGGCGTGATCCTGCTGATGGACGTGCGCCACCCGATGACCGACTTCGACAAGATGATGCTCGACTGGGCCAAGGCCAGCGGCATGCCCATGCACATCCTGCTGACCAAGGCTGACAAGCTCACTCACGGCGCGGGCAAGAACACCCTGCTCAAGGTGCAGTCGGAAATTCGCAAGGGCTGGGGCGACGCGGCGTCCATCCAGCTGTTTTCGGCACCCAAGCGCCAGGGGCTGGAAGAGGCCTATCGGGTCTTGGCGGACTGGATGGAGCTGGAAGACAAGCCGGTGGCTTGAAGATCCACCTGCACGCTGTGGCGGCGGGCTGGTCCGCTGCCACAAGCTTCTCCAGCAGCCATGAGGCAAATTCCGGGCAAAAAAAACCCCGGACTTCATATGGGGAGGGGGAAGTTCGGGGTCCAAGTCCGGACCGCTAGGGCGGGGTCCAGATATCTGCCAACACTTAACACAACATAGGAGCATCGAAAGGCTTCACCAGCCATTCAGTTACTCTGAGTTCCGGTTCACCGGTTTAGTTCCGAAGCCTTGAAAACTATTTGCGATAGTTTCATGAAACTTCAGAACCGGGGGCGAGGAGCCCACCCTGCGGATCCGCGACACTACGCCACAGATCCTACTCCTCTTCGCCACGCCGTTTAGTGAGCTTCGTCCCAATTCGAACCAACGCCGACCTCGACCAACAGCGGCACATCGAGCTGCGCGGCGTTGCTCATGTAGGGGCGAATTTCGGCCTTCACCTGCTCGACCAGGTCTTCACGCACCTCCAGCACCAGTTCGTCGTGCACCTGCAGGATCACCCGTGCATCCAGGCCACTGTCGTTCAGCCAGTTGTCTACCGCGACCATGGCGCGCTTGACGATATCGGCCGCGGTGCCCTGCATCGGCGCGTTGATCGCGGTGCGTTCGGCGCCTTTGCGCAGGGCCGGGTTCTTCGCATTGATGTCCGGCAGATACAGGCGCCGCCCGAACAGCGTCTCGACGAAGCCTTGCTCGGCGGCCTGGGTGCGGGTGCGCTCCATGTAGGCCAGCACGCCGGGATAGCGGGCGAAGTAACGGTCGATGTAGTCCTGCGACTGCTTGCGGTCGACGCCGATCTGCTTGGCCAGACCGAAGGCGCTCATGCCGTAGATCAAGCCGAAGTTGATGGCCTTGGCGCTGCGGCGCTGGTCATTGGTGACGGCCTCCAGCGCCACACCGAATACCTCCGCGGCCGTCGCGCGGTGCACATCGAGGTCATTGCGGAAGGCATGCAGCAGGCCTTCATCCTTGGCCAGGTGGGCCATGATGCGCAGTTCGATCTGCGAGTAGTCCGCGGCCAGCAGCTTGTAGCCGGGGCTGGCGACGAAGGCCTGGCGGATGCGTCGGCCTTCGGGAGTGCGTACCGGAATGTTCTGCAGGTTCGGGTCGCTGGACGACAAGCGCCCGGTGGCGGCCACCGCCTGCTGGTAGGAGGTGTGGATACGCCCGGTACGCGGGTTGATCTGCTCCGGCAGCTTGTCGGTGTAGGTACTCTTGAGCTTGCTCAGCGAGCGGTATTCCATCAGCACCGTTGGCAGCGGATAGCCTTCGGCGGCCAGGTCCGCGAGCACGGCTTCGGCCGTGGAGGCCTGGCCCTTGGCGGTCTTGCTCAGTACCGGCATGCCCAGCTTGTCATAGAGGATCACCCCCAGCTGCTTGGGTGAGCCCAGATTGAACTCCTCGCCCGCCAGCTCGAACGCCCGACGTTCGAGCTCGGCCATCTTCACGCCCAGCTCACCGCTCTGCACCTTGAGCAGCGCAGCGTCGACCAGCGCGCCCTGGCGCTCGATCCTGGCCAGCACCGGCACCAGCGGCATCTCGATATCCATCAGCACCGGCTGCACGCTGGGGGTTTTCGCCAGGCGTGCCTGCAGTGCGTGGTGCAGGCGCAGGGTGATATCGGCATCTTCGGCGGCGTACGGTCCAGCCTTGTCCAGATGGATCTGGTTGAAGGTCAGCTGCTTGGCGCCCTTGCCAGCAATATCCTCGAACGCAATGGTGCTGTGGTCGAGGTATTTCTGCGCAAGGCTGTCCATGTCGTGGCGCGTAGCAGTGGAGTCGAGCACATAGGACTCGAGCATGGTGTCATAGGCCACGCCGCGCATCTGGATCGGCAGCGAAGCGTTGGCCAGGATATTGATGTCGTACTTGGCGTTCTGCCCGACCTTGGCCTTGGCCGGGTCTTCCAGCAGCGGCTTGAGCGCCGTTAGCACCGCGTCGCGGTCCAGCTGCGTCGGAGCACCTTCGTAGTCGTGGGCCAGCGGCACATAGGCCGCTTCATGGGGCTCGACCGCGAACGACAGGCCGACCAGCTCCGCACGCTGGGCATCCAGGCCGGTGGTCTCGGTGTCGAAGGCGAACAGCGGCGCCTGGCGCAGCTTCTCGAGCCAGACATCAAAACGCGCCTGGTCGAGGATGGTTTCGTATTTCGCCTCGACCTGGGCCGCAGGCTCCTCGACCGGAGCAATGGTGTCACCCTCCCGGGCGGCGTCGCGCTGTACCTCGGCGATCCAGCTCTTGAACTCCATTTCGGTGTACAGCGCCAGCAATGCTTCGCGGTCCGGCTCGCCGCATACCAGGGCATCGACTTGGACATCCAGCTCGACATCGACCTTGATGGTCGCCAGCTCATACGACAGGAACGCCGCGTCGCGGTGCTCCTCGAGCTTGGCCGGCAGGGTCTTGGCGCCGCGAATGGCCAGGCCCGGAACCTTGTCGAGGTTCTGGTACAGGTCACGCAGACCGCCACCGATACCGGTCAGCAGGCCCACTGCGGTCTTCTCGCCGACCCCCGGAACACCGGGGATGTTGTCGACCTTGTCACCCATCAGGGCCAGGAAGTCGATGATGTGCTCAGGGCCCACGCCGAACTTCTCGTGCACGCCTGCCACGTCGAGCACCGTGCCGGTCATGGTGTTGACCAGGGTGATATGGCCGTCTACCAGTTGCGCCATGTCCTTGTCGCCGGTCGAGATGATGACCGGACGCCCGGCTGCCGCACTGCTGCGGGCCAGGGTACCGATCACGTCGTCGGCCTCGACACCCTCGACGCACAGCAGCGGGTAGCCCAGGGCCCTGACGCTGGCGTGCAACGGTTCGACCTGCACACGCAGATCGTCGGGCATGCTCGGGCGGTTGGCCTTGTACTCGGCGAACATGGCGTCGCGGAAAGTGCCGCCCTTGGCGTCGAAGACCACCGCGAACAGGCTGTCCGGGTACTGCTTGCGCAAGCTCTTGAGCATGTTCAACACGCCCTTGACCGCGCCGGTGGGCATGCCTTTGGAGGTGGTCAGCGGCGGCAGGGCGTGAAAGGCGCGGTAGAGGTAGGACGAACCGTCCACCAGGACGAGAGGCGCTTGGCTCATGAGGAGAATCAACCTTTTCGACGGGTCCGGAGCTAGAATAGCCGGATCAGTGACGACAAAAGGACTTAGGTTATCATGCGTACACCCATTCGCCTGTTACTGCTCAGCCTGCTGGCCACCATGCCGGTCATTACGCTGGCGGCGGACGACGCCCCATCGGCAGATCCCGATGTGACCATTCGCACGGAAGGCGACAGAACCATCCAGGAGTACCGCCAGAACGGTTTCCTGTATGCGATCAAGATCACGCCGAAAAACGGCAAGCCTTATTTCCTGGTACGCGCCGATGGCTCCGATGGCAATTTCATTCGATCCGACCAGCCGGACATGCTGATTCCGTCCTGGAAAATCTTCGAATGGTAAGCTAGTAACGCGTATCGTTCTTATCAACCAGGCACCTCCTCCAGGAGGTGCCCGTATGGGCAACTTTTCAACATGTCAGTCTTCACCCCTGTGTCCCGGCCTGAGCTGGAAACCTTTCTGGCGCCGTACGAGCTGGGCCGTCTGCTCGACTTCCAGGGCATTGCCGCCGGAACCGAAAACAGCAATTTCTTCGTAAGCCTGGAAAAAGGGGAATTCGTCCTGACGCTGATCGAGCGGGGGCCGGCCGAAGACATGCCGTTCTTCATCGAACTGCTCGACGTCCTGCATGACGCCGACATGCCCGTTCCCTATGCTGTGCGCGATCGCGACGGCAAGGGCCTGCGCGAACTGTGCGGCAAGCCGGCACTGCTGCAGCCACGGCTGTCGGGCAAGCACGTCAAGGCGCCGAACAACCAACACTGCGCCCAGGTTGGCGAGCTGTTGGCGCATATCCACCTGGCGACCCGCGAGCGCATCATCGAGCGCCGCACCGATCGGGGCCTGGACTGGATGCTGGCCTCAGGCGCCGACCTGCTGCCGGGCCTGAGCACCGAACAGGCGCAGCTGCTGCAACCCGCACTGGACGAAATCGCCGCGCACAAGGCGCAGATCCTGGCACTGCCCAGGGCCAACCTGCACGCCGACCTGTTCCGCGACAACGTGATGTTCGAAGGCACCCACCTGACCGGGCTGATCGACTTCTACAACGCCTGCTCCGGGCCGATGCTGTATGACATCGCCATCACCATAAACGACTGGTGCCTGGACGCCGACGGCGGCATCGATCTGCCGCGCGCCCAGGCGCTGCTGGGGGCGTACGCGGCGCTGCGGCCGTTCACTGCAGCCGAGGCAGAGCTGTGGCAGGTGATGCTGCGCGTGGGTTGCGTACGCTTCTGGTTGTCGCGCCTGATCGCGGCGCGGGACTTCGCCGGCATGGACGTTACGATCCATGATCCGAGCGAGTTCGAGGTGCGCTTGGTGCAGCGTCAGCAGGTGGCTTTGAAGTTGCCATTCGCGCTGTAAGCGCGGCGGCCCTATCGCGGGGCAAGTCGCAGCGGCGAACTGCCGCTGCGACTTGCCCCGCGATAGGGCCGGGTCAGCCGCTAGAGATGCTCCAGGCAACCCACCAGGTCGTTGCCCAGCTTCTCCAACAAACGCTCGTAGCCCTTGCCATCCACCGGATCGTTCCCACCCAGTGCATCCAGCTCCGCCAAGGTCACCGGCAGCCCGGCCACCAGTGTTTCGGCCAGGCGCGGGCGGATCGGCGGCTCGCTGAACACGCAGGTCGGGCCAACTTCCTGCAGACGCTTGCGCATGGCCGCGACATGCTGGGCACCCGGCTGCACTTCGGCGGCGACGCTGAACACGCCGGTATGACGCAGCCCGTACTCGGCTTCGAAATAATCGAACGCTTCGTGGAACACGAAGTAAGGCTTGCCTGCAATGCCGGCCACACGGGCCTTGATCCGCTGGTCGAGCGCGTCCAGACGCTCGACGAAGGCCTTCTGGTTGGCCTGATAGCGCGCCGCATTGGCCGGATCCGCCGCCGCCAGGTCGCTGGCCATTTTCGCCGAAATCACCCGAGCATTGACCGATGACAGCCACAGGTGCGCATCGAGCGATCCAGGCTGGTGGTCATGGTCGTGATCGTCGTGGTCTTCTTCATGCGAGTGGCTGTCCTCGCCAAAACGACGCAGCTTCATGTCCGCCAGCGTCTGCACGGCGATGGTCGGCTTGCTGCGGTTTTTCAGCACGCGCGGCAGGAAGCTCTCCATGTCCGGTCCGATCCAGTACAGCAGGTCGGCATCGCCCACCTTCCGTACGTCGGATGGGCGCAAGGCGTAATTGTGCGGCGAGGCGCCGGGCGGCAGCAGCACTTCGGGGCTGCCAACACCGTCCTGAACCGCGGCAGCGATCTGCTGCAGGGGCTTGATGCTGGTCAGCACACGCACGTCGGCCTGGGCCGAGAAGGTGATGAAAGCGACAAAGAGAGCAAGGAATCGGGACACAGTGGATACTCGGCTCGTCAGAAACAGGTAACATAATAACGTCTCCATCGATAACCGTCGCCGCCCATGTCAATCACGCCGCTGGCTCACCGTCCCCACGATCATTCCCATTGCGTCCACAGCGCCTTGGCCGAAGCCGACGCCCTGTGCGTCCGCCAGGGTCTGCGCCTGACCGCGCTGCGCCGCCGTGTGCTGGAGCTGGTGTGGCAAAGCCACAAGCCGCTGGGCGCCTACGACATCCTCGCCGTGCTCAGCGAACAGGACGGCCGCCGCGCCGCACCACCGACCGTGTACCGCGCCCTGGACTTCCTGCTCGAGAACGGCCTGGTGCACCGCATCGCCTCGCTCAACGCCTTCATCGGCTGCAGTCACCCTGAACACAAGCACCAGGGCCAGTTCCTGATCTGCCGCGAATGCCACGTGGCCATCGAACTGGAGCAGGAGAGCATCAGCGGCGCCATCGTCGCCAGTGCCAAGGCCGTGGGCTTTGCCGTCGACACCCAGACCGTCGAAGTGGTCGGCCTTTGCAGTAACTGCCGGGGCGCCGCATGAGCGACGCGCTGATCCGCCTGGAGCAGGTCGGCGTCACCTTTGGCGGCGAAGCGGTGCTCGACAGCATCGACCTGTCGGTAGCACCACGCCAGATCGTCACCCTGATCGGCCCCAACGGTGCCGGCAAGACCACACTGGTGCGCGCCGTGCTCGGTCTGCTCAAGCCGAACAGTGGCAAGGTCTGGCGCAAGCCGCGCCTGCGCATCGGCTACATGCCGCAGAAGATCCAGGTAGACGCCACCCTGCCGCTTTCGGTACTGCGTTTCCTGCGCCTGGTGCCGGGCGTGGATCGCGCCGCGGCGTTGTCGGCATTGCAGGAGGTGGGCGCCGAACACGTCATCGACAGCCCGATCCAGACGGTCTCCGGGGGCGAGATGCAACGGGTATTGCTGGCGCGGGCGCTGCTGCGCGAGCCTGAACTGCTGGTGCTCGACGAACCGGTACAGGGCGTCGACGTGGTTGGCCAGACCGAGCTGTACAACCTCATCACCCGCCTGCGCGACCGCCATGGCTGCGGTGTGCTGATGGTCTCCCACGACCTGCACCTGGTGATGAGCGCCACCGACCAGGTGGTCTGCCTGAACCGCCACGTGTGCTGCTCCGGGCACCCGGAGCAGGTCAGCAACGACCCGGCCTTCGTCGAGCTGTTCGGCCAGAACGCTCCAAGCCTTGCGGTCTACCACCACCATCACGATCACAGCCACGATCTGCACGGCGCGGTGATCGCCCCTGGCGCCCATGTTCACGGAGAGCACTGCAAGCATGGCTGATTTTCTTCTGTACGCCTTGCTTGCCGGTCTTTCCCTGGCGCTGGTGGCCGGCCCACTGGGCTCCTTCGTGGTCTGGCGGCGCATGGCCTATTTCGGCGACACCTTGTCCCATGCCGCGCTGCTGGGCGTGGCGCTGGGCTTCGTGCTGGACGTCAGCCCCACGCTCGCGGTAACGATCGGCTGCCTGCTGCTGGCGATCCTGCTAGTGACCCTGCAACAGCGCCAGCCGCTGGCCTCCGACACCCTGCTCGGCATCCTCGCACCCAGCACCCTGTCGCTTGGACTGGTGGTGCTGAGCTTCATGCACGATGTGCGCATCGACCTGATGGCCTACCTGTTCGGTGATCTGCTGGCGATCAGTACCACCGACCTTTCATGGATTCTCGGCGGCAGCGTGCTGGTGCTGGGCTTGCTCGCGGTGCTCTGGCGCCCGCTGCTGGCAATCACCGTGCACGAGGAGCTGGCGATGGTCGAGGGCCTGCCAGTGGCGGCCCTGCGTATGGCGCTGATGCTGCTGATCGCGGTGGTGATCGCAGTGGCGATGAAGATCGTCGGCGTGCTGCTGATCACCTCGCTGCTGATCATCCCGGCCGCTGCGGCACAGCGTCACGCGCGCTCGCCCGAGCAGATGGCCCTGGGCGCCAGCTTGCTGGGCGTGGCAGCGGTTTGCGGGGGGCTGGCGATGTCCTGGTTCAAGGATACGCCTGCTGGTCCATCGATCGTGGTCTGTGCCGCAGTGCTATTCTTGCTGAGCCTGGCATTGCCCAAGCGCTGAAATTTCAGGGTGCGCATTGACGCACCCTGCAACCTTTGCGCCCGTAAAGGGTCTGTAAGACTTGTTTTCGAGCGTGCGCACCTGGGTGTAGACTTGCTCGCTTTTTGCGCAAATAGAGAGTCGCAGGAATGAAGCCGTTCGCCTCCCGTTATCTGCTTGTTGCCGCGTTTTCCCTGTTACTGGCCGCCTGTTCCAGTGCCCCGGTCGAGCAGCCGGTCGCGCCTGCGCAGCCGGACGCCTGGCAGCAGTTGCAACAGAACATCGCCAGCAACGAGCTGGCCACTGCCGAAGACCAGCTCGCCAACCTGCAGGCACAGTCGCCGAACGATGCGCGTATCGAGCAATACCAGCGCCAGATCGCCGAAGCCTACCTGCAACGCAGCCAGATCGTCCTGCAGAAAGGCGACGTCAATGCGGCCGCCACTGCGCTGGCCCGTGCCCGTGCACTGATGCCCCAGGCACCCGCGCTGACCGGCGGTGATGCCGTCGCCCATGCTCGCCAGGCCGAGCTGGACAAGGCTGAAGCCGCGCTGAAGGCTGCAGAATCCAAGCCACAGGCACGGGTCATCGACCCGGCGGCACCGAGCACGGTGATTGCACTGAAAACCACGGACATTGCAGCCATGCGCAAGCAACTGGATAACATCGCCGCCGATGTGGTGAATTACCAGTGCGAAGTGGTGTTCCAGGTGCCACGCACCCAGGATGCACCGTGGCTCAAGACCCTGCTGCAGAAGCGGGTGAAGCGGATCGATGCGGACTTTGCGCTGAAGCAGAAGCACGAGATCCAGCGGGCATTGCCAGCACAAGTGGTGCTGGTGCCGCATCAGCGCTGAGACAGCGTCGACATCTTCGCGGGTAAACCCGATCCCACAGATGCGTCGATATCTCAGCGGGTAAACCCGCCCCCACAGATGCGTACATAACCTGTGGGAGCGGGTTTACCCGCGAACAGATGCTACGGCATCAAGCCGGAATCGCTTCTGCAGCGGCCTCCCGCTCCCATACCCGGTGCCCTTCGACCGCCTTCACGAAAGCTTCCACGGTCTTCTGGTCATCCCCAAGCAGCAACCCCTTGTCCTCCTTGAGCCCCAGCGCCCCCAGGAGCGCCTTGCCATCATTGGCCAGAGCGATCGCCTTGAGGTGCTTGTAGCCCTCGAGCAGGAAGTGCTTGGCCACCCCGCTGGCCGCCAGTGCATCCAGCGAGGCCTTGCCAGCGGGCACCAGGACCCCGTCGAACATGACCGAGGGCATGCCTTCCATTGAAGCATCCACCGCCAGCGCCTTGCCGCCAGAGGTCTTCACCGGCGCCGAGGTTGGCCCCAGCAGCATAGGGCGTGCGCTGTGAGCCTCCAGCGCCTTGACCAGCCTGTCGACGCTTTCGTCATCCACGCCATTGGCCACCAGCAACGCGATCTTGCGCCCCTTGATGCCCACATCGCCCGGATGATTCATCTGGCTCAGGGCCGGCGACGCCTTGAGTTTCGACTCCTTACCCTTGACCGTCCCGCTGTTGGGCGCCGGCAAACCAAGATTCTGCGCGACCGCCGCCGCAAGCTTCAGGTCGATATTGGCCAGAATCTCATTAACCTCTCGCGCACGAATATGCTCGCGCTCGACCTTGCCCAGCTCGAAGCTGTAGGCCTTGATGATGTGCTGTTGTTCGGTGTCGCTCATGCTGTGGAAGAACAGCCGGGCTTGCGAGAAGTGATCGCCGAACGACTCGCTGCGCTGGCGAATCTTGTGCGCGTCGACGCGCTCCTGGTAGCTCTCGAAGCCACCGTCCTGCGGCGCTGCTGGGGTTTCTTTCGGCCAGCCAGCATCGATCGAGTTGGGCTCGTAGGCGGCGCGGCCCTTGTGAATGGTGTGACGGTGCATCGCATCGCGCTGATTGTTGTCATTGCGCACCACCGGCCGGTTGATCGGGATCTCGTGGAAGTTCGGACCGCCCAGGCGGCTGATCTGCGTGTCGGTGTAAGAGAACAGCCGGCCTTGCAGCAGCGGGTCATTGGTGAAGTCGATGCCCGGCACGATATGCCCCGGGCAAAAGGCGATCTGTTCGATTTCGGCGAAGAAGTTGTCCGGATTGCGGTTGAGCACCATCTTGCCCAGCGGCGTCACCGGCACCAGTTCTTCGGGAATTATCTTGGTCGGGTCGAGCAAATCGAAGTCGAACTTGTGCTCGTCTTCCTCCGGCACGATCTGCACGCCCAGTTCCCACTCGGGATAGTCACCGGTCTCGATGGCCTCCCACAGATCGCGGCGATGGTAGTCGGTGTCCTTGCCCGCCAGCTTCTGCGCTTCGTCCCACAATACCGAGTGCACGCCCTGGCGCGGCTTCCAGTGGAACTTGACGAAATTGGCTACGCCCTCGGCGTTGATCAGCCGGAAGGTATGCACACCGAAGCCTTCCATCATCCGCAGGCTACGCGGAATGGCGCGGTCGGACATGGCCCACATCACCATGTGCGCCGACTCGGGCACCAGCGAAACGAAGTCCCAGAACGTATCGTGGGCCGAGCCGCCGGTTGGTATTTCGTTGTGCGGCTCAGGCTTCACCGCGTGGACGAAGTCGGGAAACTTGATCGCATCCTGGATGAAAAACACCGGCATGTTGTTGCCAACCAGGTCAAAGTTGCCTTCATCGGTATAGAACTTGACGGCAAATCCACGGACATCACGCACTGTATCACCTGAGCCACGCGGCCCCTGCACCGTGGAGAAACGCACGAACACCGGGGTGATCTTCTCGGCATCCTGCAGGAAGCCGGCTTTGGTCAGGGCGCTGTGATCGCCATAACTCTGGAAATAACCATGGGCACCGGTACCTCGGGCGTGCACGATGCGCTCCGGGATGCGCTCGTGGTCGAAGTGGGTGATCTTCTCGCGCATGATGAAGTCTTCGAGCAGCGAAGGCCCGCGCGCGCCCGCCTTGAGGGTGTTCTGATTGTCGGCGATACGTACGCCCTGGTTGGTACGCAACGCCTGGCCGGTGGCGTCGTTACGGTCCTGTTCGAGGCTCTGCAGCTTGGCATTGGTGTTGGCGCGGTCGGGCGTCTGGGTACCGGCCAGTTCGCTCTGCTTGGGCGCATCCGTCCTGTTGCTCGACATCTTGGCTCTCCTCATCAGTCTTCAGGCTGCCCGTTCGGGCTTGTAGAAGTAATGACTGGACCGTTTCGCCAAGCGTTCCATCGGGATTACCGGTTGTCGCGTTATGCCGGATCGATTGGTCGATTACGAAATAAATGCTAAGAACAACTATGGGAAAAGGCTAAAATGCGCCACCGCAGCTCACCGCTGCCCCCAATTTCCATGCGCCCCACAAGGTTCGCTACGTGATCGAGTTCCAACGTGTGCACAAGACCTACCGCGTCGCCGGTAGGGACATCCCCGCCCTGAATCCGACCAGCCTGACCATCGAAAATGGCCAGGTGTTCGGCCTGATCGGCCACTCCGGCGCTGGCAAGAGCACCATGCTGCGCCTGATCAACCGCCTCGAAGCGCCGTCCGGCGGCAAGATCATCGTCGACGGCGAAGACGTCACCGCCTTCGACGCCAACCAGCTGCGCCGCTTCCGCCAGCAGGTCGGCATGATCTTCCAGCACTTCAACCTGCTCGCCTCGAAAACCGTCGCAGACAACGTCGCCCTGCCACTGGTGCTGGCCGGCGAGCTGTCGCGCGCAGAGATCGACAAGCGCGTCAGCCAGTTGCTGGCCCGCGTCGGATTGTCGGACCACGCGAAAAAATACCCGGCACAACTGTCGGGCGGCCAGAAACAACGCGTGGGCATCGCCCGGGCGCTGTCGACCAACCCGAAAATCCTGCTGTGTGACGAGGCCACCAGCGCCCTCGACCCGCAGACCACCGCCTCGGTGCTGCAACTGCTGGCCGAGATTAACCGCGAGCTGAAGCTCACCATCGTGCTGATCACCCACGAGATGGATGTGATCCGCCGAGTCTGCGACCGCGTGGCGGTGATGGACGCCGGGGTGATCGTCGAGCAGGGGCCGGTGGCGGACGTGTTCCTGCACCCGCAACACCCGACCACCAAGCGCTTCGTACAGGAAGACGAGCAGGTCGACGAGGGCGAGCAGCGCGACGACTTCGCCCACGTGCCGGGCCGCATCGTGCGCCTGACGTTCCAGGGCGACGCTACCTACGCGCCGCTGCTGGGTACCGTGGCCCGAGAGACCGGGGTGGACTACAGCATCCTGGCCGGCCGTATCGACCGCATCAAGGATGTCCCCTACGGCCAACTGACCCTCGCCGTCACCGGCGGCAACATCGACGCAGCGTTTGACCGCTTCAAGGCGGCTGACGTACACATGGAGGTCCTGCGCTGATGGACGCCCTGAATTTCTTCGCCAACGTCGACTGGGCCGAGATTTCCCTCGCCACCGGCGACACCCTGATCATGCTGTTCGGCTCGCTGCTGTTCACGGTGCTGCTCGGTCTGCCACTGGGCGTGCTGCTGTTCCTCTGCGGGCCCCGGCAGATGTTCGAGCAGAAGGGCGTCTACGCGCTGCTGTCGCTGATCGTCAACATCCTGCGTTCGCTGCCGTTCATCATCCTGCTGATCGTGATGATTCCGATCACCGTGCTGATCACCGGTACCTCGCTGGGCGTGGCCGGTGCCATTCCGCCACTGGTCGTGGGCGCCACGCCATTCTTCGCGCGCCTGGTCGAGACCGCACTGCGCGAGGTGGACCGCGGCATCATCGAAGCCACCCAGTCGATGGGCGCCACCACCCGCCAGATCATCACCAACGCCTTGCTGCCGGAGGCCCGTCCGGGCATCTTCGCGGCCATCACCGTCACCGCCATCACCCTGGTGTCCTACACCGCGATGGCCGGTGTGGTCGGCGCGGGCGGCCTCGGCGACCTGGCCATCCGCTTCGGCTACCAGCGTTTCCAGACCGACGTAATGATCGTCACGGTGGTACTGCTGTTGGTACTGGTGCAGATTCTGCAGAGCGTCGGCGACAAGCTGGTCGTACATTTTTCCCGTAAGTAAGCCTAACAGGGTCCGCCCGGCCGTCCCATTCGGGGGCCGTCGCGGCCCTCACAAGGAGTGATCGATGAAAAAGCTGTTCGCTGTCGTCGCCGCCGTCGCGGCCTTCTCGGCCAATGCCGCCGAAACCCTGACCGTCGCCGCCACCCCGGTGCCGCACGCCGAGATCCTCAACTTCGTCAAACCACAGCTGGCGAAGGAAGGCGTGGAGCTGAAGGTCAAGGAGTTCACCGACTACATTCAACCGAACGTGCAGGTCGCGGAAAAACGCCTGGACGCCAACTTCTTCCAGCACCAGCCTTACCTGGATGAATTCAACAAGGCCAAGGGCACCAAGCTGGTCAGCGTTGCCGGCGTGCACATCGAGCCACTGGGCGTCTACTCGGCCAAGATCAAGAAGCTCGACGAACTGCCATCGGGCGCCACCGTGGTCATCCCCAATGACGCCACCAACGGCGGCCGCGCTCTGCTGCTGCTGGACAAGGCTGGCGTGATCAAGCTCAAGGACAACACCAACATCCTGTCCACCGTGAAGGATGTGGCTGAAAATCCGAAGGGTGTGAAATTCCGCGAACTGGAAGCGGCCACCATCCCGCGCGTGCTGACCCAGGTCGATGCAGCGCTGATCAACACCAACTACGCCCTGGAAGCCAAGCTCAATCCAGAGAAGGACGCCCTGGCCATCGAAGGCAGCGACTCGCCGTACGTGAACATCCTGGTGACCCGTGAGGACAACAAGGACGCGGACGCGGTGAAGAAGCTGGTGCAGGCTCTGCACTCGCCTGAGGTGAAGCAGTTCATCAACGAGAAGTACAAGGGCGCCGTGGTGCCGGCGTTCTAAGCCGAACGATCGCGCTGGATTCTTCGCGGGCAAGCCGGAACGCCGACTTGCCCGCGAAGCTTTTGGGGCTTCATCAATCCCGCTTGACCAGCCCCGGCAACTGCGCCACCAGCTTCTGGTTGTTGAACGGCGCACGAATGAACCCGCGCTGACGCCCGTCCGGCCCGACCACCGCCAGGTTGCCACTGTGATCGACGGTGTACCCTGGCTTGCTGGTGTCCGCCGGGATGAACGGAATGCTCAGGGCATTGGCCAGCTTCTGGGTATCCTCGATGGAACCTGCCAGCCCCACGAAATCCTTGTCGAAATAGCCCAGGTACTGCTTGAGCTGCTGAGCCGTGTCGCGGTTCGGGTCGACGCTTACCAGTACCACCTGCAAACGGTCGATTGCCTCCTTGGGCAACTCGCTCTTCACCTGGCGCAACTGCGCCAACGTGGTTGGGCAGATGTCCGGGCAGTAGGTGTAGCCGAAGAACAGCAACGACCACTTGCCCTTCAACTGATCCAGCGCCACTGGCTGGCCGTTCTGGTCGTTCATGGTCACATCCGGCACGCTGCGGCTCTGCGGCAGGAGGATGATGCCGGCATCGATCAGCTCGGCCGGGTTGGCCTCGCTACGGCCATTGAGCACCTTGTTGACGGTCAAGCCCATGATCAGCGCGACCAGGGCAACGAGGATGAAGACGGTTTTCTGGGTTCGGGTCATAGGTTCAGCAACAGGTAGTGGTCAACGAGCAGGGCGATGAACAGCAGGAACAGGTACGCGATAGAGTACTTGAAGGTGCCGATCGCCGCGTGCGGCCGGGTGCCACGGTACAACACCCAGGCCCACTGGACAAAGCGCAGCCCCAGCAACAGGGCGCAGGCCAGGTAGAGCGGGCCGCTCATGTGGATGGCGTAGGGCAGCAGGCTCACCGCCAGCAGCACCAGGCTGTAGAGCAGGATGTGCAGCTTGGTGTAGTGCTCGCCGTGGGTCACCGGCAGCATCGGTATCTCGGCCTTGGCGTATTCCTCCTTGCGGTGGATGGCCAGGGCCCAGAAGTGCGGTGGCGTCCAGGCAAAGATGATCAGCACCAGCAACAGCGGCTCCGCGCTCAGGTGGCCGCTGACCGCGACCCAACCCAGCAACGGCGGGGCGGCGCCCGCCAGGCCGCCGATCACGATGTTCTGCGGCGTGGCGCGCTTGAGAAAGCCGGTGTAGACGACCGCATAGCCCAACAGGGAGGCGAGCGTGAGCCAGGCGGTGAGCGGATTGGTGAAGGCCAGCAGCAACGCCATCCCGGCGATTGCCAAGGCCAGGGCGAACGCCAGCGCCGGCAGGGGCGCAACCCGTCCCTTGGCCACCGGGCGCTTGCAGGTGCGCGCCATCAAGGCATCGATGCGCCGGTCCAGCACATGGTTGACCACCGCCGCGCCGCCGGCGCACAGGGCGATGCCCAGATTGCCGAACAGCAGCACCGTCCACGGCACACCCGCGCGGGTGGCGAGGAACATGCCTACCAGCGAGGTGATCAGCATCAGCACCACCACCTTGGGCTTGGTCAGCTCCAGGTAATCGCGCCAGCCAGCGCGCTGCCGCCCTTGGCTCAGAACCGTCGCCACGTGTCGTTCCTCAGATGATGGGAAACGCCGCCAGGCGTGACCGGCCGCAGGCGCCAGCCCAGGCCGACACGCACCTTGTCGACCACCCTAATGCGGTAGTTCACCAGCACCATGGTCAGCAGCAACAGGGCGCCCCCGGCGTTGTGCGCCACGGCAACCCCCAGCGGCAGGTGCAGCAGCACGTTGCTGATCCCCAACCCCACCTGCAGCGCCAAGGCAGCAAGCACCAGCCGGGCCAGGCCGGACAGGCCATTGCGGTGCAGCTTCCAGCTCAGCATCAACAGCACTGTCACGACCATCAACGCGCCCAGGCGATGGCTGATGTGGATGGCCGTACGCGCGTCACTGTCGAGCTGCCCACCCAGGTAGTTGGGGCCGACGTGCTGGGTGAGATGGAAACCGTTGCTGAAGTCTGCCGCAGGCCACCATTGACCATGGCAGGTCGGCAAGTCGATGCAGGCGACTGCCGCGTAGTTGGCACTCACCCACCCGCCCAGGGCGATCTGCCCAATCACCACCAGCAGTGCCAGCGCAGCCACCCGACGCAGACTCAACGGCAGCTTGGGCGGTGGCGCAAAGGCCCGGGATAGACGCAGGGATAACAGGAACAGCAAGCTCAGGGTGGTGAAGCCTCCGAGTAGATGCGCCGTGACCACCTGCGGCCAGAGTTTGAGGGTCACCGTCCACATACCGAACGCTGCCTGTGCCAGCACCACGGCCAGCAGCAGCACAGGCAACCGGTAGGGCCCGCCGTCGCGGCCATGACGACGTACCGCACCTATCGCCAGCCAAGCGATGACCAGCGCCAGGGTGCCGGCAAAATAACGATGCACCATTTCCGCCCAGCCCTTGGCTTCTTCCACTGGATGCTCGGGGAAGTGCAACTCGGCATGGGCCAGTTGCGCATCGGTCTGGGGCACGCCGATGAAGCCATAGCAGCCGGGCCAGTCGGGGCAGCCGAGGCCGGCGTGAGTCAGGCGCGTGTAGGCGCCGAGCAGCACGACGACCAGTGCCAGCAGGGTGGCGAACACAGCGAGTCGGTAACCGGGTCTGGCCATGCTGGCCTCCTAGCCGATGTTGGACAGCTTGAGCAGGTGGCGCAGGTCGTCGAGCACATGCTTGCCCTTGACCTTGGCGTCGTAGCGCAGCACCAGGTTGCCGTGGGGATCGACGATCCACAGTTGCGCGCCGGGCTCGACGACCTTTGTGCGATAGCGGTCGGCATCCAGCGGATAGCGCTGCAGTTGCGGATACTCGCGCTCGAGCAGCGCCTGGTAGTCGCCACTCACGGGCGTCGCGGTTGCCAGCGCATGGCTGGCGCGGCTGGCATCGCGGCCAAGGCCGACCTGGATCTGTCGGGCGAGGTAGACCAGTTGCTGGCAGTCCTCGGTGCAGGCATCGGGCGTGCTGACCAGCAGTTGCCAGCGCTCGTCCTGAGCCTGGATGCCGATATCGGCGCGGCCTTGGCCATTGCCGATCATCACGCCATGGTAGCTGCGCCCCTCCGGCACCCAGAACTTGAGCTTGTACATGCTGGTGGCGAGGATCATCGGTCCGAGGGTCACCAGCAGGATCAGGATCAGTTGCAAGCGCCCGCGGGTGCGGGACTTGCGCCCTTCAGGCACGTCCAGTGGACTCGTGGCGGCGGCCATGGCGTTTCTCCTTGTTGTCGTTGTGCCAGCCGAAATACAGGTACAGCAGCACCAGCGCCGTGCTCAGGGCGAACCACTGCACGGCATAGCCGAGGTGTTTTTCCGGGCCCATGGCAACGACCGGCCAATCCAGCCGATAGCTGGCAGGGCCTGGTTCCAGGCGCAGTTCATGGGCGAAGCCTTCGCGCGCCAGCTGCTGCCAGAGCTGCGCGGGATCGACAGCGGTCAGCAGGTGCGGCCACTGGCCGCCGGGCGGGTCGGGGTGCAGCTGAAAGGTGCTGCCTGGCGGCACATAGACCGTGGCCTGCAACGCCAGGGGCTGGGCCGGGGTGTCGAAACGCACAGGCACGCGGCGGTCCGGCCAGGGCAACCAGCCGCGATTGACCAGCAACCACTGGCCGCTGGCCTGGTCGTGGAAGGGTTGCAGCAGCTCGACACCGGCCTGGCCGTCGCGCAGGCGGTTGTCCAGCAGCAGGCTGTGCTCGGGGTCGAACTGACCGAACAGGCGCACACGGTAGAAGGCCGGGTCAGGCAGTTGCACAAGCTGCGCCACGGCCACCGGCGCCTCGATGCGCCGCTCGGCGTAGCTGTCGAGCAGTTGGCGCTTTTCTTCGGCCCGACGCAGTTGCCAGCAGCCAAGCGCGATCAGCCCCGGCAGCAGTGCGAACACCACCAGGGTCGGGACCAGCCCTGGGCGAAATGGCCTCACCGCGGCCTCGCCCTGTCGATCGCTATACTTGTCCACATCACTGCATCCCCCCGGAGTTTCGCCATGCTCAAGGCCGCGATTGTCCTGATGCTGTTGGCCACCATCGCCAGCCTGTTCAGTGGCCTGGTGTTCCTGGTCAAGGACGATGACCACTCGACCCGCTTGCTCAAGGCCCTGACCGTGCGCGTCATCCTGGCCGCCCTGACCGTCGGCCTGGTGGCCTGGGGCTTCATCAGTGGGCAGCTGGTTTCGCACGCGCCGTTCTGAATCACCCCACCCACAGGGTCCACCTTGCGGCTAAAGCACATACACGAAGATGAACAACCCCACCCACACCACATCCACGAAGTGCCAGTACCAGCTGGCCGCCTCGAACCCGAAATGCTTGTCCGGGTTGAAATGCCCGCGCAGCACGCGCACGAACATCACGATCAGGATCAAGGTGCCGAGCGTGACGTGCGCACCATGAAAACCGGTGAGCATGAAGAAGGTCGCGCCGTAGATCCCCGAGCCCAGGGTCAGGCCAAGGTGCACGTAGGCCTCGTAGTATTCGTAGGCCTGCAGCGCCAGGAACGATAGCCCCAGCAGGATGGTCAGCCCCAGCCACAGTTTCAGCGCGCCGCGATGGCCCTTGCGCAGAGCATGGTGGGCGATGGTGATGGTGACGCTGGAGCTGACCAGCAGGAGGGTGTTGATCAGCGGCAGGTGCCAAGGGTTGATGATGTCCTTGGGCGGCGGGAACAGCTTCGGATCGGGCGTGTGCAGCAACGGCCAGACGAACTCGAAGCTGGGCCAGAGCATGTGCGTCACGCCCTTGGCACCTTCGCCGCCGATCCAGGGTCCGGCCAGCACCCGCACATAGAACAGCGCCCCGAAGAAGGCCATGAAGAACATCACCTCCGAGAAGATGAACCAGCTCATGCCCCAGCGGAACGAGCGGTCCATCTGCGCGCTGTACAGCCCGGCGTGGCTCTCCTTGACCACTGCACCGAACCAGCCGAACAACATGTAGGCCAGAAACAGCGCACCGACGAAGAAGATCAGCGGCCCGTGGGATTCCGGGTGTCCGGCCTTGAGGTCGTTGAACCAGGTACCCAGGCCGAACACCGTGATGAACAGCCCGATAGTGGCGATGATCGGCCACTTGCTCTGCGCCGGAACGTAGTAGTGCTCATGACTTGCCATTGCTGTTCTCCTTCCCTCAGCGGGCGCCCTGAACGTCCTGTACCGCGGCATGGGCGACCGGCGGGTGACGCGCAGTGATGTCGAACAAGGTGTAGGCCAGGGTCAGGTGCTTCACATTGCCCGGCAGGTCGCGGTCGACGATGAAGCGCACCGGCATCTCGATGCGCTCGCCCGGCTGCAGCACCTGCTGGGTGAAACAGAAGCACTCGGTCTTGTGGAAATACGCGGCCGCTTCGGCCGGGGTGATGCTAGGAACGGCCTGCGCACTCATCGGCCGGTCGGTCGGGTTGTGCGCGACGAACACCATCTGGTTCACCGCACCCGGATTCACTTCGAGCTGGTCAGCGGTGGAGTAGAAGTCCCAGACCATGTCGCTCGCGTTGGTCGACATGAACTGCACCCGCACCGTGCGCGAGGGGTCGCTGACCTGGCTGCCCTCGTACTGCCCGCCCGTCTTGCCGTTGATACCAAAGGCCTTGCACATCACGTCGTAGATCGGCACCAGGGCAAAGCCGAAGGCGAACATCACCACCGTCAGCATCAACAGGCGCAGCACCAGGCGTTGGAGCGACAGGCCGGTCATCGCGTCAGCCTCCTATTTCACTTCCGGCGGGGTCTGGAAGGTGTGGTAGGGCGCAGGCGAGGGCACCGACCACTCCAGCCCGTCGGCGCCATCCCACGGCTTGGCCGGAGCCGGCTCGCCGCCACGGATGCACTTGATGACGATGAACAGGAAGAAGACCTGCGTGGCGCCGAACATGAACGCACCGATGGAGGAGATCATGTTGAAGTCGGCGAACTGCAGGTTGTAGTCCGGAATCCGTCGCGGCATCCCGGCCAGCCCGACGAAATGCATGGGGAAGAAGGCCAGGTTCATGCCCACGAACGACAGCCAGAAATGCAGCTTGGCCAGGGTTTCGTCGTACATGTGCCCGGTCCATTTCGGCAGCCAGTAGTAGGCCGAAGCGAAGATCCCGAAGATCGCGCCAGGCACCAGCACGTAGTGGAAGTGGGCGACCACGAAATAGGTGTCGTGGTACTGGAAGTCCGCCGGGGCAATGGCCAGCATCAACCCCGAGAAGCCGCCGATGGTGAACAGGATGACGAAGGCGATGGCGAACAGCATCGGCGCCTCGAAGGTCATCGCGCCCTGCCACATGGTGCTGACCCAGTTGAACACCTTCACCCCGGTGGGCACGGCGATCAGCATGGTGGCATACATGAAGAACAGCTCGCCCACCACCGGGATGCCGACCACGAACATGTGGTGTGCCCAGACGATGAACGACAGGAAGGCGATCGCGCCGGTGGCATAGACCATCGAGGTGTAGCCGAACAGCGGTTTGCGCGAGAACGCCGGGATGATCGAGCTGACCGCGCCGAAGGCCGGCAGGATCATGATGTACACCTCCGGATGGCCGAAGAACCAGAACACGTGCTGGAACAGCACCGGGTCGCCGCCACCCGCCGCGCTGAAGAAGCTGGTGCCGAAGTGGATGTCCATCAGCATCATGGTCACCACGCCCGCCAGCACCGGCATCACCGCGATCAGCAGAAACGCAGTGATCAGCCAGGTCCAGACGAACAGCGGCATCTTCATCAGGGTCATGCCCGGCGCACGCAGGTTGAGGATGGTGGCGATGACGTTGATCGCGCCCATGATCGAACTGATACCCATCAGGTGGATGGCGAAGATGAAGAAGGTCACGCTGGCCGGGGCATAGGTGGTCGACAACGGCGCGTAGAAGGTCCAGCCGAAGTTCGGCCCGCCACCGGGGCTGAACAGGGTCGAGACCAGCAGCAGGAAAGCTGCCGGCAGCAGCCAGAAGCTGAAGTTGTTCATCCGCGGCAAGGCCATGTCCGGCGCGCCGATCATCAGCGGGATCATCCAGTTGGCCAGGCCGACGAACGCCGGCATCACCGCGCCGAACACCATGATCAGCCCGTGCATGGTGGTCATCTGGTTGAAGAACGCCGGCTCCACGATCTGCAGGCCCGGCTGGAACAGCTCGGCGCGGATCACCATGGCGAACGAGCCGCCAAGCAGGAACATGGCGAAGCTGAACCACAGGTACATCGTGCCGATGTCCTTGTGGTTGGTGGTCAGTACCCAGCGCATCAGGCCCTTGGCCGGACCATGCGCATGGTCATGGCCGTGGTCGTCGATCACTGCACTCATGTCCTGTCTCCTGCAATCCGCTGATTGCCACGGCTAACCCGGTTCATTGCGCGTCCGCCTGCTTGAGCGCCAGCACGTCCTTCGGCGTGACCATGTCGCCCTTGTTGTTGCCCCAGGCGTTGCGTTCGTAGGTGACCACCGCGGCGATGTCGACCTCCGACAGTTGCTTGCCAAACGCCGCCATGGCGGTGCCGGGCTTGCCATGGAAGACGATGCCCAGGTGGGCTTCCTTGGGCCCTGTGGCGATCTTCGAGCCCTTGAGCGCCGGGAACATCGGCGGCAAGCCCTGGCCTTCGGCCTGGTGACAGGCCACGCAGGTGGTGTGGTAGACCTTGTCGCCGCGCTCGACCAGCTCTTCGAGCGTCCACTCCTTGCTGGTCAGCTCCTTGAGCTTGGCCGCTTCGGCCTTGCGCTCACCGAGCCAGGTGTCGTAGTCGGCCTTGGACTTCACCTCGACCACCACGGGCATGAAGCCGTGGTCCTTGCCACACAGCTCGGTGCACTGGCCGCGGTAGATGCCCGGCTTCTCGATGCGCGTCCAGGCTTCGTTGACGAAACCGGGAATGGCATCACGCTTGACCGCAAAGGCCGGCACCCACCAGGAATGGATCACGTCGGCGGCGGTCACCAGGAAACGCACCTTGGCCCCGACCGGCAACACCAGCGGCTGATCGACCTCGAGCAGGTAATGCTCGTCCTTGGGCGCCTGGTTGCGGATCTGCTCGGAAGGGGTGGCGAGGTTGCTGAAGAATTCGACGTCCTGGCCCAGGTACTTGTAGTGCCATTTCCACTGGTAGCCGGTGACCTGGATATCGATGTCCGACTCGCTGGCGTCGTAGATGTCGATCAGGGTCTTGGTGGCCGGGATGGCCATGGCGACGAGGATGAGGAACGGGACGACCGTCCACATGATCTCGACCCAGGTGTGCTCGTGGAAATGCGCAGGCTGCTGCCCGGTGGAGCGGCGATGGATGACCATCGACCAGAACATCGCGCCGAACACCACGACGCCGATAACCACGCAGATCCAGAAGATGGTCATGTGCAGGTCGAACACGGCGTGGGAGACTTCCGTCGCCCCCGGAGACATGTTCACGGTCCAGGCAGCGTGTGCCTGACCGAACACCGTCCACAACAGGAGGCCCATCCAGACATGTGGATGTCGCATCATTGCGGGTTCCCCTTATCGTTCTTGTAGTCCCGGAGGCGTGGACGACGTTTTCTACGACATAAGGGGGGGAACGGGGGTCAAGACTGCCTGGCTTCGACGACCGAGCCCCCTGCAAACGGCAGTCGGGCCTCATCAACGAATCACGTTCAAGCGGAGTATAGACAGCGGCCAATGGCACGCAACGCGTGATGTGAAAACAACTTCACGCACTGGCTGAAATTGCTGAAAGGATTATTCCAGAGCGTTCGGGGCACAATGATGGCACATTGATATAACTCAGCGGAACAAGTGCCCTGTTGTTATAACAAATGCGTCTTAGCAATCTACGCAGCCGAGCTAACTTAGTGTCTTCCGTTTGTAACGCCTTGTCCCTGGAGTTGTCATGAACATCGCAGCTGTACGCGAGCAGATCGAACACGCCCATCAACATGAGAGCCGCACAGGCCAACTGAAGCAACGCCTCGAACAACAACTGCCTCACCTGCATCCTTCGATTCAACTGCCCCCGCAGGACGCCCAGGGTACCTTGACGCGTTTCGTCCGCGCCTACATCGACCAGGTTCCGGAGTTGCTCGAAGCGGCCAACGCCGTCGCCCGCGAGGCCGGCATCGAGTCGCAGATCAAGCCGGTGCTGAAAATCGCCGAAGCCTATTTCCTGCAGCCCCCGGAGGTGATGCAGGGACACGTCGGCCTGGATTGCCTGCTCGATGAAGCCTATCTGGCCCATCGTCTGGTCGAGGAGGTCAACGACCTGTATATCCGCCACTTCCAGCAGCCGCTGATTCCGGTGGACACCACCGTGGCCAACCTCATCGCCCACCAGTTGATCGGCGAGGACTTCGCCAACCAGCTGGATGAAGTGGTGCATCACTCGGTCGAAGAAATGCTCGATGACGAAAGCTTTGCCGTGGAGTCGGTCGAAGCCTATCGCAACACCCTCAGCAGCCCCGAGACCGGCGCAGCCTGGAAGCGCTGGCCGTGCCTGTCGCGCCAATTGAGCGTGGAGCTGGCGCTGTAACACGACGATTCGATCATTGACGGGGCGCAATGCGCCCCTTGATGGTTGCGGGCGCTTTCGGATCGATCGCCAATAGTGGCAAAATGCCTCAACCCCTTGTTTGAGGCATGGATGCTGAAGCCTTCCCTTTTTTCCCTGCGCCAGGCGCTGTTCGGCCTGTCAGTCGTACTGATCGCGTTGCTCGACCCCTTCGGTATCGCCAGCTCGACCGACGATGCCTCGTCGCGTTGGCTCAACCGCCTGTTGGCAGCTACCTACGCCGACAAGGGCCAGCAACAGGTCGTGGTGGTCTTGATCGACGATGACTATCTGCTGCGCAACGACACCTACTGGCCGCTGCCGTACAACGAGCAGAGCAAGCTGTTCAAACGCCTGCTGGCCTATGAGCCGGCGGCGGTGTTCGTCGACCTGCTCTACAGCCACGACCACTCGCGTGAAATCCCCGGGCAGCCCCCGCGCATGGAAAGCCAGCTGCTGGCCAATGTGTTCGAACGCTATCGCCAGCAGGATATCCCGCTGTACCTGGCCGATACTGGCCTGCCGAGGGCAAGCGAAGGCGCGGTCAACACCCTGCCGCGCCTGGCCGAGGTCGGCACGCCGGCGCTGGTGAGCTGGAGCGACTTCGGCAACCAGTACCCGCTCGCCGTGAAGACGCCCTTGGGCACGCTGGAAACTCCGGCCCTGCGGCTCTACCGCGACTATTGCCGCCACCAGGCATGTACAGACCTGCCCGCAGACCCCGCCAGCGCTGCCGAGCTTGCTCCGATGACCGTGCAATGGGGCGTGTACCGTTCGCCCGAGCAGGAAAAGGTCGCCGATGTCAGCACCTGCGATATTCCGGGATTGTTCGAGCAACTGAAGCAGGCGGTGTTCTGGAAGCTGGGCAAACAGGCACGGGCGACCTGCGCGTACACCCTGACGCTGTCGCCTACCGACCTTGAGGTCACCGACCCGGACGACCGCAAGCTGCTCGAATCACTGCTGCGCGGGAAGCTGGTCCTGGTCGGCGCGCAGATCGCTGGCACCGGCGACCTCACCCAATCTGCGCTGCACGGCAAGATTCCCGGCGTCTACTGGCATGCCATGGCCCTGGACAACCTGATCAACTGGGGCATGAACTACTACCGGGCCACGCCCAGCCTCGCCGACCTCGGCATTCCGGCAGGCTCCGTCGATGTACTGGATATCCTCGAACTGCTCCTGCTGGGCGGCATCACCCTGCTCAAGGGCAGCCTGGACGCCCCGCTGTTCACCCGCGCGCTGTTCATCCAACGGCGTCGCCCAAGGCTGCGACCACTGGCTGCCTGGGCCCTGGTACTCGCCGCCATCGTCCTGCTCAGCTGCGGGCTTTGGCACTACAACTACACGCCGGCCAACGTGCTCGGCCTGTTGCTGTTGTCGCTCACGTTGTTCAGCGCAAGGATCCAGGCCCTGTTCGCCAACAGGGCCTGACACCCGGAATTTCTCTATCAAAGGACCCCAGAGATGATCAAGAGCTCCCTATTGCTGCTGTCGCTGCTGGTCAGCCAGAGCGTGATGGCCACCCCCGAGCCGGTAGTCGAAGCCTGGCTGCGCAAGTCGGTGGCAGTGCTGGACGACCAGGGCAAATCGCTGCGCCAGGTCGACAGCAGCAGCCTGCCAAAAGCGCCCAAGGTGCTGCAGTACAACAAGGAGCTGGACATCATCCAGGTAGGCCTGCCCGAGGGTAACGTCTGGATGGACACCATGGCGGTGCGGGTAAACCCGCCGTTGAACATCGTCAAGTTCCCCTGCCAGACCCTGCAAAGCGGCTATTCCGACGACCACCAGAACAACTCGACCATCGGCTACGGCGCCGGGTGCAAGAAATGAGTACGGGCAAGCTCAAGGGCGTCGCTGCCGTCCTGTCGCTGGCAATGCTCGGCGGCTGCAACACGCTCAACGGGGCCAACGACGCCTTGCAGAACCTGGTCGGCCCCTCGACCCAGTCGCGGCTGGACGGGCGTTATGTCGATCATCAGGACGTGCGTTCGTATTATCGGCTCGACCCACAGAAAACCCAGCAACTGCGCTTGAGCTTCGACGGCCGGGCGATTCCCGCCGACGAGATCCGCCAGCAGAACCTGGTGCGCATCCCGGCCCTGGAAAGCTACCTGCAAGGTATCGTCAACCGCCTGGCCAAAGGCTGGCCGGGGCAGGCACCGAACCTGCAGGTACGCATCGTCGACAGCTACGCCTTCGGCCCCTCGGCCGACCCCTACGGCAACCTGTTCGTGCCGCTGGGCATGCTCGACAACGTCGAGAGCGAGGATGAAATCGCGGCCATGCTCGGCCACGAGATGAGCCATGTGCTGCTGCGCCATCACGATCGTCGCGCAGCGTTCCAGGAGCAGAAACAGTTGCTCACCAACATCACCACCACGGTGGTGATCGCAACCGTGGCAAAGAATACCGGACGCAACAAGCAGACCGGCGCGCTGTTCAGCAAGGACCCGGTGGGTACGCAGAAGGCCATCGGCAATACCGTGCTCTACACCTCGCTGGCCAACAGCTTCTCGGACAATGTCTGGAGCACCGCCTGGGGCCGCACCCAGGAAGACCAGGCCGACCTGCTCGGCGCCGACCTGATGATCCGCGCGGGCTACGCGCCGCGGGCCTCGAGCGTCAGCCTGCAACGCCTGGAAGACTTCCAGGGCAAGCAGAAGCCTTTGCTCGCAAGCTTCCTGCAAGAGCGCCAGACGGCGATGACCGACTCGCTGAAAAAGCTCGACCTCAACCGCACCACCCAGGAACTGCAGACCCTCCTCAACCAGGGCTTGGGCACGGCATTGAACGCCACCGGCCAGTACCTGACCCGCTCGCACATGTCGCCGATCCAGCGAGACGAAGAACTGCGCCAGTACCTGGACCGCGAATACCAGCAACAGACCCAGGCGCGGGTAAACCGTCGCACCTGGCCGCAGGTGCGCGATTCGGCGACGGTGCAGCGTTCGCTGCAGGCTTACCGTGATGCCTACGCGGCCACCGCCGCACTGGAGCAGAAGAAGACCCGCGAAGCCGAGGCCTTCGTCAGCCGTGCGCTGGCGTCTCCTGTCGGTAACCAGCCAGGCATCCGCCGTGCGGCCTTCGCCGTGCATTCGGCGCAGGGCAACGGCCGCGCGGCCCTCGCTGACCTGCAGGGCATCCAGGACTGGTCGCTGGCAAGCCCGATGGTCTATGACTTGATCATCGGTCATCACCTGCGCAACCGCGATCCCCAGGCAGCGCTGGGGATGATCGACAAGGCCGAACAGAACCTGGGCTCAGAGGAGTTGTTCATCACCGAGAAGCTGCTGGCCAGTCGTCAACTCCAGGCCGATGACCAGGTAAAGCAGGTTCTGCGCAAATGCGAGCAGTACCCCAGCCGTAAAGAAGGCTGCCGCAAGCTGGTGCCCAAGTCGGCCTGAGACCTGGGCACACGACGCCTCAGACCTGCACGCTGCGTCGCAAGCGGCCCTCGATGCGCCGCTTGAGCCCGCGCTGCTCGATGGACAGACGTGAGCCGGCGGCGCGGCTCGCGCGCCCCCAGTCCTCGAGCAGCTCCAGCACCGAATGGTCGATGTAGCTCAGGTTCGCCAGCGGTACATGCAGATGCGTCCCGGCAGGCACGCTTTCCAGCACCTGGGTCAGGGCAGGCACCTTGAGGAAGGTGGCCGCACCGCTCAGGCGCAGCTCCATGTGCCCATGGCGCGGCAGCTCGACCAGGTTGATCTTGAGGCGCGCAGCCTTGAACGCCAGCTTGAGCAAGGTCAGGGCAAAGCCCAGCAGCACGCCGGTCAGCAGGTCGGTGAAGATGATCGCCAGCGCCGTGGCGGCGTAGGTGAACATCGGCATCCGGCCATAGCGCCCGAGGCCGCGGAAGGCCTTGAAATCGACCAGCTTGATACCGGTGTACACCAGCACGCCCGCCAGGCTTGCCACCGGAATCTGCTGCAGCACGCTGCTCAGCACCACCACGAACGCCAGCAACCACAGGCCATGCAGGATCGCCGAGGCGCGAGTCTTTGCACCGGCCTGAACGTTGGCCGAACTGCGCACGATCACGCCGGTCATCGGCAATGCCCCCAGCACACCGCACAGCATGTTGCCGATACCTTGCGCCGACAGCTCCCGGTCGAAATCCGAACGCTGGCCGTTGTGCATGCGATCCACCGCCGCAGCCGACAGCAGCGTCTCGGCGCTGGCGATGAAGGCCAGGGCGAAGGCGGCCACCAGCAAGGTTGGATCGGCCAGTTTGAGCAGGTCGTCCGGACGGATCCAGTCAATCGCCTCCGACAGGTCTGCAGGCACCTGCACACGGTTGACCGGCAGCGCCAGCCAGATGCTGATCGCGGTCATCGTCGCCACGCCTAGCAAGGCACCGGGGATGAAGCGCAGGCGCTGCGGGCGCCAGCGTTCCCAGCCCCACATCATCGCGATGGTGCCCAGGCCCAGAGCGCCGGCCTGCCAGCCATTGCCGGCGGCTTCAAACGGCAATGCCGAGGCCAGGGTCGCGGGGAAGCCCAGCAGGTTCTCGACCCCCGAGGGCTGTGGCGCGCTGTCGAACATGACATGCACCTGCGACAGCACGATCAGCACGCCGATACCGGCCAGCATGCCGTACACCACCGCCGGTGCAGTGACGCGAAACCAGCAGCCCAGGCGCAGCCGCCCGGCCAGCAACTGCAACAGGCCTGCCAGCAGCAGGATCGGCCCGAGCATGGCCACGCCATGCTGGCGCACCAGCTCGAACACCAACACCGCCAGGCCCGCGGCCGGGCCGCTCACCTGCAGGGGCGAGCCGGCCAGGAAGCCCACGACGATGCCACCGATGATCCCGGTGATCAGCCCCTTGGCGGGCGGCATGCCCGAGGCGATCGCGATGCCCATGCACAGCGGCAGGGCCACCAGGAACACCACGACCGAAGCCAGCAACTCTCGCGGCAAGGCCGCTTTTATCTGTGTCATGTTCACCATAACGCTCCTTTTCTGATTCACGGCCATTCCACTGGCCGACGGCACGGGGATCCCTGAATCGCGCGCAGGCGCGGGCCGCCAGCAGGATTGCCGGCAAGTAGGTCAGGGAAATTCAAGGCAGCAGAAAGCCCTGCCGCGCCTGGTGGGCGCAGCCGGCTATCAAGGTTTCTTCAGGTGTTGGGGTCGCTTAGTAGCGGCCTCTCGGAGTTGCGCACGGCACTGGCTCGCCAGCAGCCAGGGGCAGGAAGCTGTCGCTCGCGGCGTCGTAGGCTTCGATGCGGCTGGTTTCGATATCGTAGATCCAGCCGTGAATGTAGAGCTGTCCGGCCGCCAGGCGCGAGGCGACCGAAGGGTGAGTGCGCAGGTGATGCAGCTGAGCGATGACGTTTTCCTTGGTCAGCACCTGCATGCTCTCGTGTTCCGTTTCGCACGAGCAGTTGCTCTCGACCACGGTACGGGCCACTTCGGCGTGGCGCAGCCATGCGGAAACGGTCGGCATCTTGGTCAGCGACTGCGGGTTGAGCACCGCGCGCATCGCACCGCAGTCGGAGTGGCCGCAGACGATGATGTGGTGAACGCCCAAGGCCAACACAGCGTATTCGATGGCGCTGGAAACACCGCCGTTCATCTGCCCGTAGGGCGGTACCACGTTGCCGACGTTACGGGTCACGAACAGATCGCCCGGCGAGCTCTGGGTGATCAGTTCAGGCACGATGCGCGAGTCGGCGCAGGTGATGAACATCGCGCGCGGCTTCTGCGCGGTGGCGAGCTTCTTGAACAGCTCCTGCTGCTCGGGGAAAACGTCATGGTGAAACTTCAGGAAGCCGTCGACGATGTGCTTCAGGGCGGCATCGGCGCTCTCGGCGGGAGCGGCCGGAACGGGCTTGGATGGGTCCTTGACGGGCATGATTCATCCTCTTGACGGTTTGTAGGTAAGTTCCATTTTACCGGGGAAAGATTCTGGCTATGCGGAGAATTAGATGACGCGCACAGGTAATAAATCACAGTCGCTGTGGACTGACTTCCTACGCTAGCGGAGAAAACTTAACTGAAACTGAATTCAGAGGCTCTAGAACGGGCGTTCCAGGTTTTCGAGGGGAGGCTTGGATAATAGCAAAAAAGCATCAGCCGCCAATACCCTCCAATGAAATTATTGGTAGGTATGAGTCAGGTTACAGGGTAGTGGAACTGTACGGTGGTGGCCTCATCGTGGGTGAACCCGCTCCTGCAAGACCTTCAGCGTCTCAAAACAACGCCATCTGCTCCCCAGGTGGGCAGAACGCCGTGCAATCCAGAGCCAGCCCCTCCCGCCCTTCAAACCCCAACTGCCGCGAAGCCTTGCGAAAACGCTGCGCAAGCAGCTCGGCAAAGACTCCTTCACCCCGCATCCGCGCACCAAAGCGGCTGTCATACAGCTCACCACCCCGGCTCTGACGAATCAGGCTGAGCACGTGGGTCGCGCGCTGCGGATAATGGTCCTGCAACCACTGTTCGAACAACGGCGCCACCTCCAGCGGCAGGCGCAGCATCATGTAGGCGGCGCTCTGCGCGCCAGCCTCCCTGGCGGCCTGAAGCAGGTGCTCCAGTTCGCTGTCGTTGATCATCGGGATCATCGGCGAACACAGCACGCCCACCGGCACACCCGCCTCGCGCAACACGCGGATCGCCCGCAGGCGTGCCTTGGGTGCCGCCGCGCGGGGCTCGAGGGTGCGCTTGAGTTCGTCGTCGAGGGTGGTCAGGCTGATCATCACCCGCGCCAGGCGCTGGCTGGCCAGTTCGCTCAAGAGGTCCAGGTCTCGTAGCACCAGCGAGCCCTTGGTGACGATGGTCACCGGGTGCCGGTAGCGCAGCAGCACCTCGAGCAGACGACGGGTCAACTGGTGCTCGCGCTCTATGGGCTGGTAGGGGTCGGTGTTGGCGCCGAGGTTGATCGGGGCGCAGACATAGCCCGGCTTGCTCAACTGCTGTTCGAGCACCTCGGCGGCATTGGTCTTGGCGATGAGCTTGGTCTCGAAGTCGAGGCCGGGGGAGAGGTCCCAATAGGCGTGGCTGGGCCGGGCGTAGCAATAGATGCAGCCGTGTTCACAACCGCGGTAGGGATTGATCGAACGATCGAAGGGCAGGTCGGGCGAGGTGTTGCGGGCGATGATGGTCTTGGTGGTTTCGATCCGCACCTCGGTGCCCTGGGTGAGGGGGACTTCCTGGTGCCAGCCGTCGTCCTCGACCACCGAATGGCTGGGGGCGAAGCGGTTGTGGGGGTTGGTGGCAGTGCCGCGACCACGGACTGGGGTTGGTTTCATGGTGGAACACCCGGATTACTGTATGTACATACAGTAATCCGGGTTTGAACAGAAGACCAGTGCCGTCAGGCGGACAGGGTCAATCCGGCTTCTTGAGTTTCGGGTTCGGGAAGAACTGAACCGTCTGCACCTTTACCGGCTCGGCCTTGACCGCTTGCTGGTTTACCCGGGTACCGAGCTCCTTGGGCACCGACAAGCCCTGCTCGTTGAGGGTGTCGGTGAAGCCGCAGGCCACACACTCGCGGTGTGGCACGCCGTCTTCGTTCCACATCATCAGCTTGTCGGGCTCGCTGCACGCCGGGCATACCGCCCCGGCGATAAAGCGTTTCTTGGTCTTGATCACGACGCCCTCACTCATGCCGCCGCATCCTCGGTCAGGCCACTATGACGCAGCAGCGCATCGATGGAAGGCTCACGACCACGGAAATCGACGAACAGCACCATTGGCTCGCGCGAACCGCCCCGGGCCAGGATCGCCTCGCGGAACGCGCGGCCGGTCTCGGCATTGAGCACGCCTTCTTCCTCGAAGCGCGAGAAGGCGTCTGCCGACAGCACTTCGGCCCACTTGTAGCTGTAGTAGCCCGCCGCATAACCGCCGGCGAAGATGTGCGCAAAGCTGTTGGGGAAGCGGTTGTAAGCCGGCGGACGCATCACCGTGACCTCATCGCGCACGCCCTCGAGCACCTGCAGCACACTGCGGCCGTCGCCATGGGTGGCGTGCAGCTCGAAGTCGAACAGCGAGAACTCCAGCTGGCGCACCATCATCATCCCGGACTGGAAGTTCTTCGCCGCCAGCATCTTGTCCAGCAGGTCCTGGGGCAACGGCTCGCCGGTCTCGTAGTGGCCAGAAATCAGCGCCAGACCTTCAGGCTCCCAGCACCAGTTCTCCATGAACTGACTCGGCAGCTCGACCGCGTCCCAGGCCACGCCGTTGATGCCCGACACGCCGGCATGCTCGATGCGGGTGAGCAGGTGGTGCAGGCCGTGGCCGAACTCGTGGAACAGCGTGGTGACTTCGTCGTGGGTGAGCAGCGCCGGCTTGCCCGGTGCAGCCGGGGTGAAGTTGCACACCAGGTTGGCCACCGGACTCTGCAAAGCGCCTGCCGCGGTGCGGCGACGGTCGCGGGCACCGTCCATCCAGGCGCCGCCGCGCTTGTTGGCACGGGCGTAGAGGTCGAAGAAGAAGCGCCCGACGTGCTGGCCGTTCTCCTTGATCTCGAACAGGCGCACGTCCGGGTGCCAGGCATCGAAGCCCTTGAGTTCGGCGATTTCGATGCCGTAGAGGCGTTGGACGATGCTGAACAGGCCGCTCAGCACCTTGTCGATCGGGAAGTAGGCACGCAGGGTTTCCTGCGACACGCTGTAGCGCTGCTCACGCAGCTTCTCGCCGTAATAGCCGGCGTCCCAGCTGGCCAGCTCCGGGGTGCCCTGCTCGGCGGCGTAGGCCTTGAGCTGCTCCAGGTCCTGTGCCGCGAATGGCTTGGAGCGCTTGGCCAGGTCACGCAGGAAGCTCAGCACCTGGTCGCTGGATTCGGCCATCTTGGTGGCCAGGCTCAGCTCGGCGTAGTTGGCGTAGCCCAGCAGCGCGGCCAGTTCCTGACGCAGGTCGAGGATCTCGGCCATCACCGGGCCGTTGTCGAACTGCCCGGCGTTCGGGCCCTGGTCGGACGCGCGGGTGCAGTAGGCGGCGTACAGTTCTTCGCGCAGGGCGCGGTCGCTGGCGTAGGTCATCACCGCGTAGTAGCTGGGGAATTCCAGCGTGATCAGCCAGCCGTCGAGGCCTTTGGCCTGGGCAGCGGCGGCCATCTGCGCCTTGGCCGATTCGGTCAGGCCGTCCAGCGCGGCTTCGTCGGTGACGTGCTTGGTCCAGGCCTGGGTGGCGTCGAGCAACTGGTTGGAGAAGCGGCTGCCCAGTTCGCTGAGCTTGCTCTGCACTTCGGCGTAGCGCTGCTGCTTGTCGGCCGGCAGGTCGATGCCCGACAGACGGAAGTCACGCAGGGCGTGCTCGAGAATAGTCTTCTGCGCCACGTCGAAACTGGCGGCCTCGGCGCTGTTGGCCAGCGCCTGGTAGGCGTCGAACAGAGCGCGGTTCTGCCCCATCTCGGTGGAATAGGCGCTCAGCGCCGGCAGGCACGACTCGTAGGCCTCGCGCAGTTCCTTGCTGTTGCACACCGCATTGAGGTGGCTGACCGGGCTCCAGGCCGCGCCCAGGCGGTCGTTGAGTTCGTCCATCGCCAACACCAGGCCGGCCCAGGAGGGATTCTTGCCCTGCTGCGCGAGGATATCGGCGATGGCCTTGCGGTTGTCGGCCAGGATCTGCTCGATCGCCGGCAGCACGTGTTCGGCGCGGATTGCGGAGAAGGGTGGCAGGTCGTGGGACTGCAGAAGCGGGTTGTTCGCACTCACGGTTTGGATACCTTGGCAGGAGAAACACGGGACCATCTTAATTACAATCGACGCCGACCGCAGCAGGCAGCCTGCCTATCGGCATTGCAGAGGGACACTATCATGGCCATCCGGACCTTCCGGGAACACACGCCGAAAGTCGGCCCACGCGCCTTCGTCGACCGTTCGGCGGTGGTGATCGGCGACGTGCAGATCGGTGAAGACAGCTCGGTCTGGCCGCTGACCGTGGTTCGCGGCGACATGCACCGCATCCGCATCGGCGCGCGCACCAGCGTGCAGGATGGCAGCGTGCTGCACATCACCCACGCCGGCCCCTTCAACCCGGACGGCTTCCCGCTGATCATCGGCGACGAAGTGACCATCGGTCACAAGGTGATGCTGCACGGCTGCACACTGGGCAACCGGATCCTGGTCGGCATGGGCAGCACTATCATGGATGGCGCCATCGTCGAGGACGAGGTGATCATCGGCGCCGGCAGCCTGGTACCGCCCGGCAAGCGCCTGGAGAGCGGCTACCTGTATGTCGGCAGCCCGGTAAGGCAGGCCCGGCCGCTGAACGAAAAGGAACGCGCGTTCTTCCCCTACAGCGCCAGCAACTACGTGAAGCTCAAGGACCAGCACCTGGCCGAAGGCTACGATCAACCGGAATGACGCATTCGCGGGCAAGCCCGCTCCTACAGGCTCTGTGATTATCCTGTAGGAGCGGGCTTGCCCGCGAAGCAGTCGACGCAAGACTTGAGTGGAACCGCATACATGCACCAGCAAAACATTCTCTTCGACCTTGACGGCACCCTTACCGACCCACGCCTGGGCATCACCCGCTCGATCCAGTACGCCCTGGCCAAGCTGGGTATCGACGAGCCCGACCTGACCCGCCTCGAGCACTTCATCGGCCCGCCCTTGTTGCAGGCCTTCATGCAGTTCTACGGCTTCGACGAGGCCAAGGCCTGGGAGGCGGTCAACTTCTACCGCGAGCGTTTCCGGGTCACCGGCCTGTACGAGAACCTGGTATTCGACGGTGTGCCGGAACTGCTGCAAGCGCTTAATGGCCAGGGCCGCACCCTGTACGTCGCCACCTCCAAGCCTTGGGAGTTCGCCCGCGAGATCGCCCGCCATTTCGCCTTCGACCGGCATTTCAAGGTGATCTACGGCAGTGAGCTGGATGGCACCCGCACCAACAAGGTCGAGCTGATCCGCCACCTGCTGGACGAAGAACGCCTGGACCCGGCGCAGACCCTGATGATCGGCGACCGCAAGCACGACCTGATCGGCGCCCGCAGCAATGGCCTGCAGGCTGTAGCGGTGGGCTACGGGTTCGGCAGCCGCGAAGAGCTGGTGGCCGAGGCGCCGGAGTTTCATTTCGACACGGTGGCGGATTTGCACCGGGCGTTCATCAAGGCTTGATGGCCACGGGGCCGCGCGCGGCCCCGGCATATCACGGCTGTGCTATCAACCGCTGCAAGGCCGCTTTTCGCTGATCGATCGGCTGCTGCCCCAAGTGCTCGACCCGCTGATAGAACAGCGTCCAGTCCCCGCCTGCCTCACGAAACAACGCCGCAAACGCCGGCACCCACTGGTCATACAGGCCGAACGGCAGCAGCTTGGCGTTGCTCATCGGCCCATACACCCAGGCGTCATAACGGCGATCACCGGCCCAGTCCCGATCGCGCAGCTCGCGGTATTCACGTCGCAATCGCGCGAACTCGGCCTGCTTGGCCACCCGCTTGTCGGCATCAGCAAGCGTCCCGGCATAGATCGCCTGCAGGCGCTCGCGACTCGCCAGCACCAGGCGGATGAACTGTTCACGCTGCCGCGCACCATCCTCGTGAGCCGCCGCAAGCCCGCGCGCCATGCGCCATTGCCGCGTGCCCTCCTGTTCGACGAAGGTGGCGAAGGACTCGTTGAATTCGGTGTCGTCCTTCACGTAGAAGCGCTGGTGCGCCAGCTCGTGAAAGATCAGCGTGGCCAGGCGCTCCTCGCCCCAGCCCACCATCGACGAGAGGATCGGATCGTCGAACCAGCCCAGGGTCGAGTAAGCCTCGACACCCCCGACATACACATCCAGCCCCTCCTCGCGCATCAGCGCTGCCGCCCCGCGCGCCGCACCCTGGCGGTAGTAGCCGCGGTAGGCGACGCAACCGGCGATGGGGAAGCAGTGAGTGACCGGCTGCAGCGACAACTCCGGCGTGGCGAACACATTCCACACTACATAAGGCCGGCCAAGATCGGCGTACACCCGGTAGCTACGGTTGTCCGGCAGCTTCAGGTGCTCGCTGGCGAAGGTGCGGGCCTGTTCGGCATGCAGCAGGCGCTGGCGCAGCCGTTCGTCAGTCGCAGGATCGGCCAGCATGCGCTCCACCGGCTGGCGTGCATGCAGCAGTTGCCATTGCCCTTCGGCCAGTTGGCCGTAGTAGCCGAGGCTGCCGCAACCGCTCAGCAGGAGCGCGGCCAGCAGCGGAACAAAAGGGCTGAAAACGCGGTCGAGAGCCCGGTGGCCTGAGCGCTGTAGCAGAAAAAGTCGAAACATCAGGGCTGTTCATCCCGCTCAAGGCCTGTGCGTTCCAAGACTATCTCGCCAGGGGACCCTTTCGCCATGCGTACACTGTTTGCCGTCGGCACCTTCGGGCTGCTGAGCGCGTGCTCCACCTTGCCCGACCCCGATCCCAACCAGGCCTGGATCGACCTCGCCCGCGACGACGACACCTCGCTGCACGCCGTGCAGGTGGACGAGCGCGACTGGGCCGACAACCGCTATTTCGAAGTGCCGCCGGGTAGCCATGAACTGACGGTGCGTTACCAGTTTCCAGTCTCCCCGAGCAATATCGGCCCGGTCGACGAGCCACTGTGGCGCGACTGCCAACTGAACCTGACCTTCAAGGACTTCAGCGCCGGCCAGCGCTACAGCCTGCAAGCCGGCAGCATTGGCTTGCGCCCCTGGGTGAAGCTCTATGACGAACGGCAGAAACTGATCGGCCAGGGCCTGCCAGCGGGCTGTCAGCGCACCTGATCAGCGCTATGCTTGTAACCTGTGACCCGCAAGCGGAGTTTCCTCATGCGCCAGCCCATGATGCTGATCGCCCTCAGTGCACTGGGGGCTTGCGCCAGCCCCTTGCCGCCCAAAGACCCGGCCCAGGCCTGGGTCGACCTCTACACCGTCACCCCCGGCCGCACCATCATGGCCGACAAGCTCGATGGCAAACGCCTCGACGACGGCCGCTACTTCCAAATCACGCCGGGCCGCCACGAACTGGTGGTGCGCTTCGACTACGAGCTGACTGCCGGGCTATTCACCACCAGCCCGACCGAGCGCACCTGCTACCTGACCGTGCGCTTCGACAACTTCAAGGCCGGCGAACGCTATCGCCTCGAAGCCCGGGCCCCGGCGATGCAGCCGCAGGTATACCTGTACGACGCCAATCGCCAGGTGCTGGTAGACGAGCCAAGCAACATCTTCTGCATTCCATGAACAACGGGGTCGCACTGCGACCCCGCTGCAACGACCGCTATTGGTCGTTCTTCTGGTAGATGATCTTCTTGGTTCCGCCATCGCAGGTGCCAACGACCATGTTCTGATCACTGACTTCGCTGTTCGGTACGATTTCCAGGGTGTAGGAAGGCACCCCAGCCGCCTGGATCTTCGCCTCGATCTCGGTCTTGAGCTCCTCGCACGGCTTGACTGCCGCCAGCGCGGAGGTGGTCAGCAACGAAGCCAGCACGGCGAATGCTACGCGGATCATGGAACAGCTCCTCAAAGGGCAGGCAAGCTGCCGACCCTTCCAGACTACAGCAAGCAACGCCTCACCTACGAGAGCAGCGTCGCATCCAGGCTGATCGTCGCGTTGAGCACTTTGGACACCGGACATCCCGCCTTGGCCTTGTTGGCGATCTCCTGGAACTGCGCCTCACTGGCACCAGGCACCTTGGCCTTGAGGGTGAGGTGCACGGCGGTGATGGCAAAACCATCGGCCTGCTTGTCGAGGCTGACTTCAGCGATGGTGTCGATGCGCTCGGGCGTCAGCCCGGCCTCACCCAGCATCATCGATAGCGCCATCGAGAAGCAGCCCGCATGAGCCGCGCCGATCAGCTCTTCGGGGTTGGTCCCAGGCGATCCTTCGAAGCGGGTATTGAAGCCATAGGGGTTCTGCTTGAGGGCGCCGCTCTCGGTGGACAGCAGGCCCTTGCCATCCTTGAGCCCTCCCTGCCAGATCGCCGATGCTGTCTTTTTCATGATGCCTCCTGGTTGTTCAGTGGGTGTCACTACGGATTCTGAGGACACTGCCTACAGCAAGTTCAGATCAATCCATAGCCAACCATTGAATCCATCGCCGGGTGCCCATACAGAGTCACAAAGGCCCTTGGCCAATCACTTTCCTGCGGAGGCTCCGATGACGCAGCTGCGCGACCTGAAGATATCCACCCTCGACCTGGTGCCCGTGCGCGCCGATGCCGGCCCGGCCCAGTCGCTACGCAACTCGCTGGACCTGGCGCAGCATGTGGAGCGTTTGGGCTACAACCGATTCTGGGTGGCCGAGCACCACAACATGGACGGCATCGCCAGCTCGGCGACCTCGGTGCTGATGGGCTATCTCGCCGGCGGGACCTCGCGCATCCGCATCGGCTCGGGCGGGGTGATGCTGCCCAACCATGCGCCGCTGGTGATCGCCGAGCAGTTCGGCACCCTGGCCAGCCTCTACCCCGGTCGCATCGACCTCGGCCTGGGCCGCGCGCCCGGCTCCGACCAGATGACCGCCCGCGCCCTGCGCCGCGAGCGCTCTGGCAGCGCCGACGACTTCCCCGATGATGTCGAGGAACTGTCGCGCTACCTCGGCCCGCGCACCGACGATCAGAAAGTCATCGCCGTGCCCGGCCACGACACCGAAGTACCGATGTGGCTGCTGGGTTCGAGCCTGTTCAGCGCGCAACTGGCCGGCATGCGTGGCATGCCCTACGCCTTCGCCTCGCATTTTGCGCCGCGCTACATGCACGAGGCGATCCGCATCTACCGCGACCATTTCAAGCCATCGACGACGCTGGACAAACCCTACGTGATGCTGGGTATCCCGATGGTGGTGGCGGACAGCGACGAGAAGGCCGAATACCTGGCGACCTCGGTCTACCAGCGCATCCTCGCGCTGATCCGCGGCCAGAGCCTGATGCAGCGCCCACCCGTGCAAAGCATGGACGGACTGTGGCTACCCCATGAGCGTGATGCGGTGGGGAGCTTCCTCGGGCTGGCGATGATCGGTAGCCCGCAGAAGGTGCGGGCGAAGGTGGAGGTGCTGCTGGAGCAGACCGGCGCAGATGAGCTGATCTTTACCTGTGACTTGTATGAACATGCGGACCGGCTACGCTCGTACGAGCTGCTGGCGCAGGCGTTGAAGGGCGAGTAAATGCCACCTGTGGGAGGGCGTGCGCCGCGAAAAAAACGTGTGGCCTGTACAAGGCAACGCGGTGTCTTTTTCGCGGGTAAACCCGCTCCCACACTTACAGCGTTCGGTTGAGCTCAGCGTCGCCTCAACCCCGGCGATAGACGATTTCCTTGGTCCCGGCCTCGCAACTGCCAATCACCTTGCCGGCCGGCGTGCCCTTGTCGACGATCTCCAGCGTATACCCCTGAACGCCCTTGGCATCGAGCTTGGCCGCAATTTCGCTCTTGAGCTCCTCGCACGGCTTGCCTGCCGCCATGGCACCACCGGCCAGCATCATCAGGCCCACTGCCAGAAACACTTTCTTCATCGTTACCGTTCCTTATGCGGATCAAAAAAGCAGAATAGGGCGCCGGCATGTACCGGTGCCCCCTGGAAGTCATACGCCATAAAGCAGGAACAGGCTATCCCCGCACTGTTTCAACTGTTGGCGATGCGGAACCCGACCTTGAGCGTGACCTGGAAATGCGCGGCCTTGTTGTCACGGATGTGACCACGTGTTTCGACCACCTCGAACCACTCCAGGTGCTTGATGCTCTTGCCGGCTTCGGCCAGGGCGTTGTTGATCGCATCTTCGATACTCGTGGGCGAGGAACCGACGAGTTCAATCTTCTTGTAGGTGTGATGATCGGACATGAGCGCTCTCCTTGAATGATGTGCTGGATTGAGCCTAGCAGCGCAGGCCCGGTTTACCTGCGAGCCATCGCCTCGGGTGAAAGTTCGATCGCACTTTCGCCACATCGCGCAGTCGCACTCTTTACACCCTACTCAGCGAAGGAGAGTCCACATGGCCCGTAACGCACTGCGCAAGACCTCACTGGAAAGCATGGAAGCTGAGATCGAAAGCCTGCTCAAGACGCTGGAAGACCTCAAAGGCGATGCTTCGGAAGAAACGCAGAAAACCATGAAGGCGCTGCGCGGCAACGCCCAGAACGCTCTCAAGCATTCGCGCAGCCTGCTGACCGACGCCTACGAAGAAGTGAAGACCCGCACCCGGGAAACCGGCATCGCAACCCGTGACTACGCCCAGGAACACCCCTGGACCACGGCTGGCGTGGCCGTTGGCGCGTTGGGCCTGCTCGCCGCCTACCTGCTGTGCCGTCGCAACTAACCCTGCGCCTGCAACTCCCGGCGCAACCACTGCGCCAACTGCTCGGCGCGCCCGTCTGCGGCGCGCCGCGGCACCCATAGCGCCAACGCCGCCGGCGTAGGCGAAAACCCCCACGGCGCCGCCAGGCGTCCCGCTCGCAGGTCGTCCGCCACCAGCGGTTGCGGCGCGATCGCCACCCCCAAACCGGCCACCGCTGCCTCCAGCAGGTAGTACAGGTGCTCGAATGCCTGGCCGAAGGTCAGCACACTGGCATCCAACCCTTGCTGCGCAGCCCAGGTCGGCCACGCCTGAGGGCGCGAGGTGGTGTGCAGCAGGGCCTCGCCCAACAGGGCACGCGCAGGGGCCTGGTGCAGACGCTCGAAGCCGGGAAAGTGCGGGCTGATCACCGGCCCGATACGTTCCTCGGCCAGCACATGCACCTGCATGTCCGCGGGCCACGGCGGCTCGGCATACACCAGCAATGCATCCAACCCTGGGCGGCGCGGATCGAGATCCCCCTCTCCGGCCGACAAGTGCAGGCGCAACTCAGGCAGATCGGCCTTCAAACGCCCGAGGCGAGGAATGAACCACCGCGCCAACAGGCTGCCGGAACACCCCAGTACGAAGGGCGCATCGCTGACATCGCGGCTAAGTTCGGCGCATACACTGCGCAGGCGATCGAAGGCATCGAAGCTGGCATCACGCAGGCGAGCCCCGGCATCTGTGAGTTTGACGCCACGCCCATCCTTGACGAACAGGGCAACGCCCAAATGCTCCTCGAGCACCTTGATCTGCCGGCTCACCGCGCCATGTGTCACGTGCAGCTGTTCGGCGGCCTGGCTGACGCTGTTCAGCCGGGCAGTGGCCTCGAAGGCGCGCAGGGCATTGAGGGGTGGGAGGTCCTGGGGCATTTGACTTGTGAGTTTTCCTGACGAGTTGTCGCAATCTTATCGGTTTTCAGGGGACGTTGCGCTGGGTAGAGTAGGCCCATCGATCAGTGGTGGCCTCTTCGCGGGCAAGCCCGCTCCCACAAGTGCAATGCTGTATTGAGCATCCCACTATTTCTGTGGGAGCGGGCTTGCCCCCGAAGAAGGCAACACGATATCCAATCCAGACCCCTATGGAGCGCCCCATGTCCCAGTCCCAATACCGCCCCGGCCCCGACGCCAATGGCCTGTTCGGCTCGTTTGGCGGCCGCTACGTAGCCGAAACCCTGATGCCCCTGGTCCTGGACCTGGCTCGCGAATATGAAGCGGCCAAGGCCGACCCCGAGTTCCTCGAGCAACTCGCCTACTTCCAGCGCGACTACATCGGCCGCCCCAACCCGCTGTACTTCGCCGAGCGCCTGACCGAGCACTGCGGCGGCGCAAAGATCTTCTTCAAGCGTGAAGAACTCAACCACACCGGCGCGCACAAGGTGAACAACTGCATCGGCCAAGTGTTGCTGGCCAAGCGCATGGGCAAGAAGCGCCTGATCGCCGAGACCGGCGCCGGCATGCACGGCGTGGCCACCGCCACCGTCGCTGCGCGCTTCGGCCTGCCTTGCGTGATCTACATGGGCGCCACCGACATCGAGCGCCAGCAGGCCAACGTGTTCCGCATGAAGCTGCTGGGCGCCGAGATCGTTCCGGTCACCGCCGGCACCGGTACCCTGAAAGACGCCATGAACGAGGCCCTGCGCGACTGGGTCACCAACGTCGAAGACACCTTCTACCTGATCGGCACCGTGGCCGGCCCGCACCCTTACCCGGCGATGGTTCGCGACTTCCAGTCGATCATCGGCAAGGAAACCCGCGCCCAGTTGCACGAGAAGGAAGGCCGCCTGCCGGACAGCCTGGTCGCCTGCGTCGGCGGCGGCTCCAACGCCATGGGCCTGTTCCACAACTTCCTCGAAGACGAAAGCGTGCAGATCATCGGCGTCGAAGCCGGTGGCCATGGCGTGCACACAGACAAGCACGCCGCCAGCCTCAATGGTGGCGTCCCTGGCGTACTGCACGGCAACCGCACCTACCTGCTGCAGGACGACGATGGCCAGATCACCGATGCCCACTCGATCTCCGCCGGCCTGGACTACCCCGGCATCGGCCCCGAGCACGCCTACCTGCACGAAGTGAAGCGGGTCGAATACGTCAGCATCACCGACGACGAGGCCCTGGACGCCTTCCACGCCACCTGCCGCCTCGAAGGCATCATCCCGGCGCTGGAGAGCTCCCACGCCCTGGCCGAGGCGATCAAGCGCGCCCCGAGCCTGCCCAAGGATCACCTGATGGTCGTGTGCCTCTCCGGCCGCGGCGACAAAGACATGCAAACCGTGATGAACCACATGGCTGCCCAGGAGAAACAGGCATGAGCCGTCTTGAACAACGTTTCGCCGACCTGAAGGCCGAAGGCCGCTCGGCGCTGGTCACCTTCATCACCGCAGGCGACCCTGGCTACCAGGCCTCGCTGGAAATCCTCAAGGGCCTGCCCGACGCCGGCGCCGATGTGATCGAGCTGGGCATGCCCTTCACCGACCCGATGGCCGACGGCGTGGCGATCCAGCTCGCCACCCTGCGCGCCCTGGAAGCCGGCCAGACCCTGGCGAAAACCCTGGAGATGGTCCGCGAATTCCGCGTCGGCAACCAGACCACGCCGATCGTGCTGATGGGCTACTACAACCCGATCCATCGCTTTGGCGTGGAACAGTTCGTCGCCGAGGCGAAGGCCGTTGGCGTCGATGGCCTGATCATCGTAGATCTACCACCAGAGCACGACGCCGAGCTGGCAACCCCGGCCCAGGCCGCGGGCATCGACTTCATCCGCCTGACCACCCCGACTACCGACGACGTGCGTCTGCCACGTGTGCTCGAGCGCAGCTCGGGCTTCGTCTACTACGTGTCGGTGGCGGGTGTAACCGGTGCGGGCTCGGCGACCACCGAGCACGTCAAGGAGGCCATCACCCGCCTGCGTCGCCATACCGACCTGCCGATCAGCGTCGGTTTCGGCATCCGCACGCCGGAGCAAGCTGCAGCGATCGCCAAGCTGTCCGACGGCGTGGTGGTGGGCTCGGCACTGGTCGACAAGATCGCCCAGGCCAAGTCACCCGAGCAGGCTGTGAGCGATGTACTGAGCCTGTGCTCGGCGCTGGCTGAAGGGGTGCGCGGCGCTCGGCGCTGATCCGGTAGCGCTTTCTTCGCCGGTGAACCCCACAGGAATGACACCGAACCCTGTGGGAGCGGGTTCACCGGCGAATCGACCACCGCTATTGCTTGAAGATCGACAGGTCCAATGGCCTGATCGCCCCCATCCAGATCGCATGATCGCGATGGTCCGCCAGCTCATCGCCGGTCAGTGGATGCAAAAACACCACCAAGCCCCTGCGATACAGCGCCAGCCACGGCAACACCACACCCACCACCTCCGGCCCGAAGGCCAGTTGGCAACTCCAGTCCGGGTGCGGGCCGACCGGTTTCTGGTGCATGCGGCCCATGGTCACGGGGAACAGCCGAGCCGCCTCTTCGCACAGTTGCCGGGCTTGTTCCTGGGTCGAGGCGTCGTAGTACACGTGGGCATGGTAGCCCTTGATCCTTTGCACGATAGCTCCTGAAATGCGGGGGTTGCGGGTAGGACTATACGCCGGAGGGCCTCGTCGCGGGCTTGCTCCGTGACGGCATCACTGAGACCCTCGCTCAAGCTCCAGCCACTCCACGAACCGTTCGATCAACGCCCCACGCCGCTTGCGCGGAGGCAACACCACGTAATACCCACGCGACGAACGCAAACTCCCTTCCACCGGCCGGCACAGCAATCCCTGCTCGACCAACCCATCGACCAGATGCCCCCAACCAATCCCGACCCCTTGCCCGGCAATCGCGGCCTGGATCAGCAAGGTGTAGTTATCGAAGCGCAACTGCCCTGGTGGTGGCGGGCTGACCACGCCGAAACCGCGAAACACCCCCGCCCAGTCGAACCAGCCACTGGCCTGTTCACCGCGTAGATGCAACAAGGGCAATCGTTGCAAAGCCACGGCTGACAAGGTTTTGCCATCAGTCAGCCGCGGGCTGCAGACCGGAAACACCTCTTCATCGAACAACCAGCGGCTTTCGCCCTGATGAAAGCGCCCGTCGCCAAACAATACGGCCACATCGATATCGGGGCGCAGCATCCCCTGGCTGCGCTCGCCGGTCACCAGGCTCACATCCACCTGTGGATAAGCCTCGTGAAAACGCTGCAGCCGTGGCATCAGCCAGAAGGCGGCAAAGGCGAAGTCGGTGGCCACCTGCAACACCTCGCGCTGCCCGCGACCGCTGGCCTCGGCAATGCCTTCATCCATCGCCTGCAAACCCTGGTGGACCTGCTCGAACAGCGACTGGCCCGCATCCGTCAGCGCGATACCCCGGTAGATCCGGTCGAACAAGCGCGTGCCCAACTGCGCCTCGAGCCGCTTGACCTGCTGGCTCACAGCCGGCTGCGTGGTGCCCAGCTCCAGTGCCGCCGCCGTAAAGCCGCGCAGACGCGCCGCCGCCTCGAACACGCGCAAGCTTTCCAGTGACATGCCCGCAAGGTGCTCAAACATAAGCTCAGCTAATCCCAGTCATTGCCCGCCATGGGCTTTACCCATGTTATCCACAGTCGCATCCTCGATCGCAAGCAATTCACATAACGTTCGACGATGGAAGGGCACCTCATGAAGCAACCCAATATCCTGTTCATCATGGCCGACCAGATGGCCGCGCCCATGCTGCCGATCTACAACCCCTCGCCGATCAGGATGCCCAACCTCGCCCGCCTCGCCGAACAGGCAGTGGTCTTCGATTCTGCCTACTGCAACAGCCCGCTGTGCGCGCCGTCGCGCTTCACACTGGTCAGCGGCCAGTTGCCCAGCCGTATCGGCGCCTATGACAACGCCGCCGACTTTCCCGCCGACATCCCCACGTACGCCCACTACCTGCGCCGCCTCGGCTACCGCACCGCGCTGTCGGGCAAGATGCACTTCTGCGGCCCTGACCAGTTGCACGGCTATGAAGAGCGCCTGACCAGCGACATCTATCCCGCCGATTACGGCTGGGCGGTGAACTGGGACGCCCCCGAGGTGCGCCCGAGCTGGTACCACAACATGTCCTCGGTGCTGCAGGCCGGGCCGTGCGTGCGCACCAACCAGCTGGATTTCGACGAGGAAGTGGTGTTCAAGGCGCAGCAGTACCTGTACGACCACGTTCGCGAGGATGACGGTCGCCCGTTCTGCCTGACCGTCTCGATGACCCACCCGCACGACCCCTACACCATCCCTCGGCGCTACTGGGATCTCTACGAGTCTGTGGATATCCCCCTGCCACGCGACGAAATCGCCCAGGACCAGCAAGACCCTCACTCGCAGCGCCTGCTAAAGGTCTACGACCTGTGGAACAAGCCGCTGCCTGTGGACAAGATCCGCGACGCGCGCCGCGCCTACTTCGGCGCCTGCAGCTACATCGACGACAACATCGGCAGGCTGCTGCAGACCCTCGAGGATTGCGGCCTGGCCGACGACACGCTGATCGTGTTCTCCGGCGATCATGGCGACATGCTTGGCGAGCGCGGGCTCTGGTACAAGATGCACTGGTTCGAGATGTCGGCGCGAGTGCCATTGCTGGTCCATGCGCCCAAGCGTTTCGCCGCGGCGCGGGTCAGCGCCAGCGTGTCCACCTGTGACCTGCTGCCGACCCTGGTCGAGCTGGCAGGCGGGGCTGTGGATAACAGCCTGCATCTGGACGGCCGCTCGCTGCTCGGCCACCTGCAAGGGCAGGGCGGGCACGATGAGGTGATTGGCGAATACATGGCCGAGGGTACGATCGGGCCGCTGATGATGATTCGGCGTGGCGCGTACAAGTTCGTGTACAGCGAAGACGACCCGTGCCTACTCTACGACCTGAGCCGCGACCCGCACGAGCGGGAGAACCTCACCGGCAGCCCGGATCACCAAGGCTTGCTGCAGGCATTTGTCGATGAAGCCAGGCAACGCTGGGACGTTTCCAGCCTGCGCCAGCAGGTGCTGGCCAGCCAACGCCGCCGCCGTCTGGTGGCCGAGGCCCTGGCCATCGGCAAACTGAAAAGCTGGGATCACCAACCCTTGGTCGACGCCAGCCAACAGTACATGCGCAACCATATCGATCTCGATGACCTCGAGCGCAAGGCACGTTATCCACAGCCCGCACCCATGTATTGAGAAGAGAGGCCGCCATGCAGAAGTTCTCCACCGCCGTGATCGCCCTGGCCCTGGGCCTGAGCACCTTGACCGCCCAAGCGGCCGACAGCGACACGCAATGCAGTACCGTCAAACTGGCTGACCCCGGCTGGAGCGATATCGCCTCCACCAACGCCATCACCCGCCTGTTGCTCGAAAGCCTGGGTTACCAGGTGAAGATCGACAGCCTTGCTGTACCGATCATCTACGGCGGCCTGAAAGACGGCCGCGTGGACGCCTTCCTCGGCAACTGGATGCCAGCGCAGCAGGGCTTTCATGACAAGTTCATCGCCACCGGCGACGTGAAACAATTGTCGCGCAACCTCGAAGGCACCGAGTTCACCCTGGCAGTGCCCGACTACGTGTGGAATGCCGGTATCAAGGACTTCGCCGACCTGCAGAAACACGCCGAGCAGTTCGACAAGAAGCTCTACGGCATCGGCTCCGGCGCGCCGGCCAACCTGTCGCTCAAGGAAATCATCGACAAGAATGAGTTCAACCTCGGGCAGTGGAAGCTGATCGAGTCCAGCGAGCAGGCGATGCTGGCGCAGGTCGACCGCGCCGTGAAGAAGAACCAGTTCATCACCTTCCTCGGCTGGACACCGCACCCGATGAACGTGAAGCTGAAGATGCACTACCTCACCGGTGGCGAGAAATGGTTCGGCAGCAAGGGCGAGGTGTTCACCCTGGTGCGCAACGGTTATCCACAGGCCTGCCCGAATGCCGCGAAACTGCTGGGCAACCTGGCATTTACCCTGGATATGGAGAACGCCATCATGGCCGAGGTCGTGGACAAGAAGGTCAGTTTCGACCAGGCAGCCAAGGCGTGGGTGAAGGCGCATCCACAAGTCCTGGAGGCGTGGCTCGCCGGCGTGAGCAGCAAGGCTGGCGGTGATGCACTGGAGGCCGTCAAGGCCAAACTCTGATTGCCCGCTGCCGCGGTAGGTATGAATCCGCTCCAGAAAGGGGCAAAACTCAGGACTGTGAATAACCCATGCCCCGCCTGACCCGGCTGCTGCCCTTCCTGACCTGGCTTCCCCGGCAATCGCGCCGCAGCCTGCGCCAGGACCTGCTGGTGGGTCTGAGCGGCGCGATCCTCGCCCTGCCGCAGTCCATCGCCTATGCGTTGATTGCCGGCCTGCCCGCCGAATACGGCCTGTATGCGGCCATCGTGCCGGTACTGATCGCCTGCCTGTGGGGGTCGTCGTGGCACCTGATCTGCGGTCCCACCGCCGCCATCTCCATCGTCCTCTACGCCAGCATCAGCCCGCTGGCCGTGGCCGGCAGCAGCGACTACGTGACCCTCGTCCTGCTGCTGACCTTTCTTGGCGGGGTGTTCCAGCTGCTGCTCGGGCTGCTGCGCTTCGGCACGCTGGTCAACTTCGTCTCCCATTCAGTGGTGCTCGGCTTCACCCTGGGCGCCGCCATCGTCATTGCCCTTGGCCAGTTGCCGAACCTGATGGGCATCGACTTGCCCAGCCAGGCCACGGCACTCAAGACGGCCCAGGACCTGTTCGCCCACGCCCGCGAAGTGGACGTGCCCTCGCTGGGGCTGGGCCTGGCCACCTTGCTGATCGGCATCGCCATCAAGCTCTCGCGCCCGCGCTGGCCGGCGCTGTTGATAAGCCTGGTGCTGGTGAGCCTGGTGGCGTGGCTGCTGCCCGGATACTTCGCTCACGTGCCCCGCGTTCCCGCGTTCAGCGGCCATCTGCCGCCCCTGAGCCCGCTGCCGTTGCTCGACCTGGACCTGATCCTGCGCCTGCTGCCCAGCGCCGTGGCGGTGGGCATGCTCGGGTTGGTCACCAGCCTGTCGATCGCCCGCTCGTTGTCAGCCCGTTCCGAACAACTGATCGACGCCGACCAGGAGATTCGCGCCCAGGGTTTTTCCAACATGGTCGGGGCGTTTTTCTCGGGTTACCTGTCGTCTGGTTCGTTCACCCGCTCCGGACTGAGCTTCGAGGCGGGCGCCCGCTCCCCTATGGCCGGGGTGTTCTCGGCGCTGTGGGTGGCGCTGTTCGCCGTGGCCGGTGCCGGGCTCATCGCTCACCTGCCAATCCCGGCGATGGCCGGCAGCATCCTGCTGATTTGTTGGGGACTGGTGGATCACAAGGCGATTCGCGCGCTGTTCCGCGTCAGCCGTTCGGAGTTCCTGGTGATGGCGCTGACCGCTGCAGCGACTCTATTGCTGGAGCTGCAAACGGCGATCTATGCGGGGGTGCTGGCGTCGCTGTTCTTCTACCTCAAGCGCACCTCGCGGCCACGGGTGCAGCAGAGCCGTGAAGGGGAGGCGGACGTGCTGCGGGTCGGTGGCTCGATCTTCTTCGGTGCCGCGCATTATCTGCAGGTACGCCTGCAGCGCTGCCAAGGGCCGCATGTGGTAATCGACGCGCGGCAGATCAACTTCATCGACTATTCGGGTGTGGATATGTTGCATCGCGAGGCGCGCCGGCTGGCGCGCAATGGCGGCAGCCTGACCCTGCATCGGGCCAGGCCCCAGGTGGTGGAGGAGTTGCAGAAGCTGGAGGGGATCGACGGGTGTCCGATCAGGTTCGAGGAGTAAGCCCTACCCCCGCGCCAACTGCCGCCGCAATTCATCCAGCACCGGCCCGGTGTCAGGCCGAACCCCGCGCCAGACATAAAACGCCTCGGCCGCCTGCTCGGCGAGCATTCCCAGCCCATCCAGCACTTTCGCCGCCCCAAGCTTCGTCGCCCACTGGCAGAACGGCGTCGGCTCCTTGCCATACATCATGTCGTAGCACACGGTGCGACCGGCCTCGACCAGACTTTCGGCGATCGGCGGCAACTCCCCCGAAAGGCTCGCCGAGGTGGCGTTGATGATCACGTCCACCGGCTCCTGCAACCAGGCAAAGCCGCTGGCCACCACCGGCCCGAGTTCGTCGAATTCGCGCGCCAGGTGCTCGGCCTTTTCCACCGTACGATTGGCGATCACCAGCGATTGCGGCTTATGCGCCAGGATCGGCTCCAGCACGCCACGCACCGCACCACCGGCGCCGAGAATCAGGATGCGCTTGCCCGCCAGCGTGACCCCGGCATTCACCGTCAGGTCGCGCACCAGGCCTGCGCCATCGGTGTTGTCGCCCTGCAGCGTGCCATCGGCCAACAAGGTCAGCGTGTTGACCGCGCCCGCGCGTTGCGCCCGTGGCGTGAGGCTGTCGCACAGGCGGTACGCCTCTTCCTTGAACGGCACGGTCACGTTGGCGCCGCTGCCCTGCTTGAAGAAGCCGCGGGCGCAGTCGCTGAACTCGTCCAGCGGCGCCAGCAGGGTGCTGTATTCCAGATCCTGGCCGGTCTGCTCGGCGAACAGGCGGTGGATCAGCGGCGACTTGCTGTGGCCGATGGGGTTACCGAAAACGACGTACTGGTCCATGAGAAATCCTCGGTTATCCACAGATTTACTGGCCGAGCCAGTCGCGGTCCTGCAGGAAGTACTCGGTCAGGCGCGCTTCCTCGCTGCCAGGGGTGGCCTTCCAGTCGTAGCCCCAACGAACCTGCGGCGGCAACGACATGAGGATCGACTCGGTACGCCCGCCGGATTGCAGGCCGAACAGCGTGCCGCGGTCGTAGACCAGGTTGAACTCGACATAGCGCCCACGGCGATATTCCTGGAATTCGCGCTGCTGCGCGGTGTAGGGGGTGTTCTTGCGCCGCTGCACGATCGGCAGGTAGGCCTCGATGTAGGCATCGCCGATGGCGCGGATGAAGGCGAAGCAGGTGTCGAAATCCCACTCGTTCAGGTCATCGAAGAACAGCCCGCCAATGCCACGGGGTTCGCCGCGGTGCTTGAGGTGGAAGTAGCGGTCGCACCAGGCCTTGTAGCGCGGGTACACGTCGGCGCCGAAGGGGGCACAGGCCTGTTCGGCGACGCGGTGCCAGTGGATGCAGTCTTCCTCGTTGCCGTAGTACGGGGTCAGGTCGAAGCCACCGCCGAACCACCACACCGCCTCTTCGCCCTCTTTCTCGGCGATGAAGAACCGCACGTTGGCGTGGGACGTCGGCACATGCGGGTTGTACGGATGGATCACCAGCGACACGCCCAGCGCCTCGAAGCCACGCCCGGCCAGCTCCGGACGGTGCGCGCTGGCCGACGGCGGCAGGCCTGCGCCGAACACGTGGGAGAAGTTGACCCCGCCTTTCTCGATCAGCTTGCCCTCGCCGATCACCCGGGTGCGACCACCGCCGCCAGCATCACGAACCCAGGCGTCCTCGACGAAGCGGGCGCCGCCGTCCTCGGTTTCGAGGGCGGCGCAGATGCGGTCTTGCAGGTCGAGCAGATAGGCCTTCACGGCCTCGGTACGGCTGGTCATCGGGTCACCTGGGAGGGGCAGGGAGGAATTCGCCGCGTAGCATACCACCGGCCAGCGCCGCGCCGCAGTTGACGGCAGTCAAGCAAAGGCGTCCGATAGAGGGCCTTTGCGATGACGACAACAGGAGTGTGTGATGGCCAAGCGTATTCAGTTCAGCCAGCATGGCGGCCCGGAAGTCCTGCAGCTCGTGGACTTCGAACCGACACCGCCCGGCCCGCAGCAGGTGCGCGTGCGCAACCATGCGATCGGTCTGAACTTCATCGATACCTATTTCCGTGGCGGGCTCTACGCGCCGCCATCACTGCCTTCAGGCCTGGGCACCGAAGGTGCGGGTGTGGTCGATGCGGTGGGCGAGGGCGTCACCCGCTTGAAGGTCGGCGACCGCGTCGGCTACGGCGGCGGGCCGCTGGGCGCTTATGGCGAATACCACACCCTGCCGGAAGCGAACCTGGTGAAGCTGCCCGACAGCATCAGCTTCGAGCAGGCTGCAGCCGTGATGCTCAAGGGCCTGACCACCCAGTACCTGCTCAAGCAGACCTACGCGGTGCAGCCCGGCGACTTCATTCTGTTCCACGCCGCAGCAGGTGGCGTCGGCTCGCTGGCCTGCCAATGGGCCAAGGCCTTGGGCGCCAAGCTGATCGGCACTGTCAGTTCGGCAGAAAAAGCCGAGCGCGCCAAGGCGCTCGGGGCCTGGGCGACCATCGACTACAGCCATGAAGACGTGGCCAAGCGTGTGCTGGAGCTGACAGAAGGCAAGAAGTGCGCGGTGGTGTATGACGGCGTGGGTGCCGACACCTGGCTGACTTCGCTCGACTGCCTGCGCCCGCGTGGCTTGATGGTGAGCTTCGGCAATGCCTCCGGCGCGGTGAGTGGCGTGAACCTGGGAATTCTGTCGCAGAAGGGCTCGCTGTACGTGACCCGGCCGACCCTGGCCAGCTACGCCAATAACGCCGAGAACACCCAGGCCATGGCCGATGACCTGTTCGCGATGATTGCCAGTGGCAAGCTGGTGGTGGATATCCAGCAGCGGTATCCGTTGAGCGAGGCGGCGAAAGCGCAGGAGGCCTTGTCGGCGCGACAGACGGTGGGGTCGACGGTGCTGTTGCCCTGAGTCCTGCGGGAGCGGTGGTTCGGCGTACCGAACCCGCTCCCATGGAGGGGTCAGCCTTCGTAGGAAATTTCCCTAAAATAAGAAATGTCCACCCTTGGAAATCAGAGTCCCTTGAAACCAGCACCGCTCTCAAGAACAACTAACAAACAAGTGCTTCCAAGTAAGCTATCGATGGTGATTCGCACTCGACTTGTCGCCTGGTAGCAATGTCTGCGAAGGCTTCCAAACTATTAGGCGTATGCCTTTCTGGAATTGCTTGATAGAGGCATTCAGACGACTCGTATTACGTTTACTCGCAAGCAAATATTCAGTCTCATCCAAAGCGACGGTAGCCGGATTTCTCAAGGTCATAACCTCAGGGCTTTTTCGAAGGTGTTGGCTCAGTCTCGATCCCATCCAGCATCGCTTCGACCAGGCCCTCTGCCAGCTCGATGGCATGCAGGCTCGACCAGAACATGCCCCGACCGCTGTCGCTCAGGTGGTCAATGGCTTTGATGCCAGTGTCGTAGGCACAGCGCAGGTAGAGCGCGACGTGGACCAAGGCGTCGTGGGGTTCGATGTCGGGGTTGACGGTGAAGAGCGGGGGATGGCCGGCATCGCAGCGGCCGAAGGGGTGGGTGGTGGTTTTGGGGAGTGGTGGATCAGGAATCAGCTTATCGGTCATGTCATTTCTCGCTCGATATTTGCTGACACAACACTCGTTACCACACGAATGAGGGTGGCAGCTGTACACGGGGTGGTAAGCCGGAGGAGAAAAGACAAAGACCCCGGTAGGCCCGAAGGCCTCCCGCGTACAGCCGCCATGACGGCATTGTCTTTCTCAGTTTTCCCGGGTTACCACACCCGATCGCCAAGTTGTTCGGCGATGGTCTGGAGCCTAGAGGGAGACGTTCCCACTGAGAAGGTAATGGCGATCGATAGGCCGCGTAGGATATTTCCCTAAATCAAAAATGTGCAGTCTTGAGGACCAGAATCAGAAAACCCTGATGAGCGGCGCCTCTCTCCTTTGTAGGAGCGGGCTTGTTCGGGGCGCCGAAACCGCCGCGAACACCGGCAGAGCCGGTGCCATGCACCGCGGTGGCCTTTTCACGGGCAAGCCCGCTCCTACAAGTGTCGAACAATCACCCCGGCCGCACGACTTCGCCCGTGACCAGATCGCGAATCACACTCGGATTCCTGCGTCCGCCCAGCGCCCCACCAAGCACCAGGTCCAGCTGGTTGTGGAAATACTGTTCCACCCGCAACCGGCTCTTGGCCGCCGGCCGCCCGGCCGGGTTGGCGGAGGTGGAGATCAGCGGCCCGACCAGCGCGCACAGCTCGCGCACCTGGGGATGATCGCTGACCCGGAGCGCCACCGTATCGTGCTGGCCGGTCACCCATTCGGGCAACAGGTCCTGGTGCGGCACCAGCCAGGTGTTCGGGCCCGGCCAGGTGCTGCCCATGCGATCGATCCAGTCTTGGGGGAAATCCTCGAACAGGAAGTCGAACTGGCGGATGTTGTCGGCGACCAGGATCAGGCCCTTATCCACAGGGCGTGACTTGAGCGCCAACAGGCGGTACACCGCGTCTTCGTTCCACGGGTCGCAGCCCAGGCCCCAGACCGCTTCCGTTGGATAGGCGATCACCGCACCCGCCTTCACCTCACGCGCGGCTTGTTGCACACGCCAACTGCTCACCATTGCTGTCTCTCCGCTTTAAGCCTGATGCGCAGTGTACTTAGGCGGAACGGGCAAACCAACGTCCGGCTTCACTGCTGACCCGTCCTTCGAGTTCGAGCTCGGTCAGACTGGCCAGTACCTGGGCCAATGGCAGCCCGCTGCTGTGGGCCAGGCCCTCGCTGGTCTGCGGAGCGGCATGCAGCAACGCCAGCAGTGGATGACCCGGTTTCTCCACAGACGCAGGAGGCAGGTTCTGCCAACCGCGCAGGCTGTCGAGGATCTGCCCGACACTCTCCACCAGCAGCGCACCATCGCGAATAAGTTGATGGCAACCCTTGGCGCCCGGGTGGTGAATGGAGCCGGGAATCGCATACACCTCCCGTCCCTGTTCGGCAGCCAGCCGGGCCGTGATCAACGAGCCGCTGGCCAGGCTGGCCTCCACGACCAGCACGCCGAGCGACAGGCCGCTGATGATGCGGTTGCGCCGCGGGAAGTTGCCGGCCAGTGGTCCGGCGTCCAGCGGGTACTCCGAAACCAGCGCGCTGCCGCTGTCGATCATGGCACGTGCCAAGTCGCGATGGCGCTGTGGATAAAGTTTTTGCAACCCTGTGCCGAGCACCCCGATCGTGTGGCCGCCAACGTTCAACGCAGCCCGATGAGCGGCGCCGTCGATACCCAGTGCCAAGCCGCTGGTGATAGTGAACCCGGCCTGAGCCAGGCAACGGGAAAACGCACCGGCCGTATCCAGCGCCGGGGGTGAAGCACGCCTGCTGCCCACGATCGCCAACTGCGGCCGTTCGAGCAGGGCAGGGTCACCGGCCACGAAAAGCAAAGGCGGCGGATCGTCTATCTCGGCCAGCAATGCCGGGTATCCAGGGCCGTCCCACATCAATAAACACTGGCCCGGACGCTCTAGCCAGGCCATTGCAGCCAATGCGCCATCGCGTACTTGCGCACTACGCCGGGCGTCTATACTGGAAGCCTTCAGGCCTAGAGCACGCCACGCGCTGGCCGGGGCACTGAGTGCCGAAGACGCGCTGCCGAATGCTTCGATGAGGGTATGGAAACGACGCAAGCCAATATCGGGAAGGCGATGCAGACGCAGCCGCGCCTCCAGTTCCGCCGGAGTGCAAGGCGACGAGCGGGATGGGTTCATGGTGGACCGTCCTTGATCGGCAGGAGGCCAATGAAGCGGCACATCCTGTGGATAACTTTGTGAGTAACACTTTGAAAAGCTGTCGATCAAAACGGCAGCTATCAAGCCCATAGAGACCCTAGCCAAGCTTCACAGGTGCCGAACGCTCCATTTCCCTTTATTATGTGTGCTCAGGTGCGACACGCGTAGCGTGTCTCCTCCACCAAGCTGTATGGCCAGCTTGATGGGATTTCTGCAAGGAAATCGAATACTTGGGTATCCATCCCCAAGAAACAAAACCAACCCAGAAGTCCAATGCCTTCAAGGACTTACCGCTGCGGCGGATGGCAAAACCCAAGGTCGTTCAGCTCTCGGTAGCACGACCGCAGAACCGGCACTCCCGGTTTTGGAGGGCCTCTTAGACTTAACCCACGCGGGAGTGTAGATCCCCGCAGGGGTCACCTCCTGCTCGTTTTCATTGCAGGAGGTAACAAATAACCGACCAACGGTCATTACCGTCTTGGCTCGGCTTTTCCTCAGGAGACATGAGCGGAAGCTCTGTCTGTCATTGTCCAACTGCCGCCCACACGGAGCAGTAGCGGACTCGTTGTGCGACCAACGGTAGCCTACGACGGCATGCATTACTGGCAACGGTGGTGTGTGAAGCCCGTCTGACAATGTAGCCCCCATCTCGGGTGCATTCTCTCCGCGAGGAGGGGTGCAGAGACTCGGAGCAGTGCCGGGTTAAGGCGCTAGGCTGACTGGTATGGGCAACATATGTGAACTACTGATAAACACCGTAAACATAGCCAAGCCAAAGCTGCTGACAGGCTTGAACCAAAAGGTACGTGATCGGATATCCCCGTCTGAGCTGGGGATACGTCGTCTTCCAAGATCCCCGGTGAAAAAGGTAGGTCCTAACCCAGTCGTGTGACAGACAGGGAACGTGGTAAGCCCGTATCGCTGCCCTTTGGGCAGGTGAACCGTAAGGAACACTGTTGGCGGTGCGGGTATGGGATCGCAGAGAAAGCGAACGCCAGGCTGTAATGGCTTGGATAGGGGTTGGAACATCACCCCACGGGAAACCGGGCAGACTTCTGCGTGGTCTTCTGTCGCAATGACTCTGACTGAGACCGTCTCATCAACTTCAGGGCTGGCTTCATTGGCCCTTGATCATCCAACCCTGACGGGGTGCACGCGCCCCTCAGGGGTACGTGCGCCTTCCGCTCGGGTGGTATCACTTTGAGAGGAAAGCAGCATGAAAGAGCTCAGCCAGCAAGGTGAGTCTGCGCTTTCCGGCACTCCGCAGCAGTGGCATGACGTCGATTGGCGTCGAGTTCAGCGGAATGTCCGGGGAATGCAGGTGCGAATTGCGAAGGCTTGTCGGGAAGGCAAATGGCGCAGGGTTAAATCCCTGCAACGAATGCTTACTCGCTCGAAGTCGGCCAGGTACTTGGCTGTACGGAGAGTCACGGAAAATCAGGGAAGCCGCACGGCGGGAGTCGATAAGCAACTCTGGGACACACCCATCGCGAAATGGAACGCGGTTGGTCAGTTGAAGACGCGGGGTTACCGGGCTCGGCCACTACGGCGAGTCTACATCCCGAAGTCGGATGGACGGGAACGCCCATTGGGCATACCGACCATGACGGATAGGGCTATGCAAGCGCTGTACATGCTAGCCCTGTCTCCCATCGCCGAAACCCATGGCGATCCTAATAGCTACGGCTTCAGGATCGAACGTTGTACGGCGGATGCGATGGCGCAGCTCTTCCTGTGTCTTTCCAAACAGGCTTCCGCCTGTTGGGTTCTGGACGCAGACATCGAAGGGTTCTTCGACAACATCAACCACGAATGGCTGCTAAGGAACGCCCCTACGGATACCCGGATGCTTCAGCAGTGGTTAAAGGCTGGAGTCATCCACAAGGGGCAGTTGCACGCAACGGACGCAGGCACGCCACAAGGGGGAATTATCTCCCCGGTGTTGGCAAATCTGGCACTGGATGGTCTGGAAACACTCCTCAAGCAATACCTAGGAGTGACAAGGGCGAAGAAACTGAAGGTGAATGTGGTGCGATACGCAGATGACTTCGTAATTACTGGCACCTCCTCGGAGGTGCTGGAGAACGAAGTAAAACCTTGGGTAGAACAGTTCCTCGCGACGCGAGGATTGCGGTTGTCACTCAAGAAAACGCGTGTTGCTCACATCGACGAAGGCTTCGACTTCCTTGGATGGAGTTTCCGGAAATACGAAGGAACGTTACTGATCAAGCCGAGCAAGAAGAACGTTAAGG
>NZ_BCBT01000025.1:0-83269 GCF_001320965.1 Pseudomonas sp. NBRC 111143
CCCTGTGGGAGCAAGCTTGTCCCTTTAAAGTCCAGCCAATCCCTGTGGGAGCGGGCTTGTCCCGCGATGAGGGCGCCGCGGTCTCAAAGTTGATCGAAATCCAGCACCACGCGGTCGCTCAGCGGATACGTCTGGCACGACAGCACATACCCCGCCGCCACCTCGTAATCCTCCAGCGCATGGTTGCTGTCCATTTCCACCTCGCCCTCGATCACCCGGCACTTGCAGGTCGAGCACACGCCGGCCTTGCACGAATAGGGCAGCTCGGCGCCAATGGCGTTGCCGGCATCGAGAATGTTCTGGCTGTTGCGCGGCAGGTCGAAGGCCAGGGCACGGCCATCGCTGATCACGGTGATATGGCTCAGCGCCGAGTCCAGCTGACGCTGAGCCTCGCGGGCTTCGCGCCTAGCCTCGTTGCCAGCGGCGGCAAACAGCTCGAAATGGATGCGTTCGCGCGGCATGCCGTTGTCTTCTAGGCTGGCGCGCACGGTTTCGGTCATCGCCTGCGGCCCGCAGATAAAGGCGGCATCGAGGGCTTGCACGTCGAGCCAGCGAGAGAACAACTGGCCGCACTTGTCAGCATCGATTCGGCCGTTGTACAGGTCGACATCCTGCTGTTCGCGGCTGAACACGAAAATCAGGTTCAGGCGGTCCAGGTAACGGTTCTTCAGGTCTTCCAGGCGATCGCGAAACAGTGCGCTGTTGCTGGCGCGGTTGCCGTACAGCAGGGTGAAGCGGCTGTTGGGCTCGCAGGCCAGGGTGGTGGCGATGATCGACAGGATCGGGGTGATACCGCTGCCGGCGGCGACCCCCAGGTAATGGCCATGGCGTTCGGCCTGCAGTGGAACGAAGAAGCTGCCGCTGGGCGGCATCACGTCCAGTTGCTGGCCGACCGCGAGCACATCGTTGGCGAATGCCGAGAAGCGCCCGCCCGGCACGCGCTTGACCGCCACGCGCAGCTCGCCGTCCTGCACGGCACTGCAAATCGAATAGGAGCGGCGCACTTCCTCATCGTCGAGAAAGGTGCGCATCACCAGGTACTGGCCCTGGGTGAAGCGGAACGCGTCCTGCAGATGGGCGGGGACGTCGAAGGCGATCGACACGGCGTCGCGTGTCTCGTGACGCACTTGCTTGATGGTCAGGCTGTGAAACTGGCTCATGGTCGTCTCCACGGCTCAAATGCATTTGAAATAGTCGAACGGCTCCAGGCACTCGCGGCAGCGATAAAGCGCCTTGCAGGCCGTGGAGCCGAACTGGCTGAGCAGTTCGGTGTGGGCGCTGCCGCATTGCGGACAGCACACCTGGGGGGCTTCGCCGAGCAGGCTGCGCTTGCTGGCACTGCCCTGTGGCGGGGCGATGCCATAGACCCGCAAGCGTTCGCGGCCTTGATCGCTGATCCAGTCGGTGCTCCAGGCCGGGGTCAGGCGGCGTTCCAGCGCTGGCTGGGCAAAACCGGCCTGTTCCAGGGCCTGGCGGATATCCCCCTCGATTACCTCGGTGGCCGGGCAGCCGGAGTAGGTAGGGGTCACCACCAGGTGCAGATGGCCGGCGCGCCAATCCAGGTCGCGCACGATTCCCAGGTCTACCACGCTGACCACCGGCACTTCCGGGTCCATGACCTGCTCCAGCACCGCCCAGGCCCGCGCCAGGTCGCCCTCGCGCAGGCTGCGGGCGCCACGGTCGCCAGCGATCAGCTCACCAGATCGCATCGGGGTAGGCCCGTGGCAGGAACTGCATCTCGGCCAGCAGCAGGCCCAGGTGTTCGGTGTGCAAGCCCTTGCGACCGCTCAGGTAGAAATGACTGGCGGGCGTGGGTTGCGGGAGCTCAACCGAGGCGAAGATGGCACTGACCTGGGCGAGCCAGGCTTGCCCTACTTGCGTCGGGTCAGCGGCAATACCCGCGGCGGCCAGGCGCGTCTCGCTTTCACTGCCCTGGCTCAGCTCCACGGTGAAACGCCACAGTGCCGGGATTGCCGCGAGCATGCGGCGACGGCTTTCGTCGGTGCCGCCGCCCAGGCGCTGCACCCACTCACCGGAGCGGCGCAGGTGGTAGGTGACCTCCTTGAGCGCCTTGGCCGCGATCCCGGCGATGCGCGGATCGCTGGAGGTGCACAGGCCCTCGAGCATCGCCAGATGCCAGGCGTCGTAGAGAAACTGCTTGGTCATGGTCACGGCAAAGTCGCCGTTGGGTTGCTCGACCAGCAGCAGGTTGTGGAAGGCCCGTTCGTCGCGGCAAAACGCCAGGGCGTCGGCATCGCGGCCGTCGTCGAGCAGTTCGGCGGCGTACTCCAGCCAGTTGCGCGCTTGGCCGACCAGGTCGAGGCCGACATTCATCAGTGCCAGCTCTTCTTCCAGTGCCGGGGCGTGGCCACACCATTGGCACAGGCGCTGGCCCTGGACCAGGGCGCTGTCGCCGAGCAGCAAGAGGTAGGGGATCAGATCGTCGTTGTGCATGGCGGGCCTCACATGTGTCCGACTTCGTCAGGCAGCTCGTAGAAGCTGGCATGGCGGTAGACCTTGTCGTCCGAAGGGGCGAACAGCGGGTCTTTTTCATCAGGCGAGGAGGCGGTGATCAGCGCCGAAGGCACCACCCACAGGCTCACGCCTTCGCTGCGCCGGGTGTACAGCTCACGGGCGTTCTCGATGGCCATGGCCGCGTCGGCGGCATGCACGCTGCCCACGTGCTTGTGGTTCAGGCCGTGCTTGCTGCGCACGAATACTTCGTAGAGGGTCCAGACAGACATGTTCGATCTCCGCATCGGTCGCCGCTTCAGGCGGCGTTCTTGTTCTGTTGCTTGCGCGCATAGGCCACGGCGGCCTCGCGTACCCAGGCCCCGTCTTCGATGGCCTGGCGACGGGTGGCGACCCGCTCTTGGTTGCAGGGGCCGTTGCCCTTGATCACTTCGTAGAATTCGTCCCACTGGATTTCACCGAAGTCGTAGTGACCGCGGTCGGCGTTCCACTTCAGTTCCGGGTCCGGGGCGGTGCAACCGAGCAGCTCGAGCTGCGGCACGGTCTGGTCGATGAAGCGCTGGCGCAGCTCGTCGTTGGTCTGGCGCTTGATCTTCCAGGCCATCGACTGGGCGCTGTTGGGGGAGTGTTCGTCGCTGGGGCCGAACATCATCAGCGAGGGCCACCACAGGCGATTGATTGCATCCTGGACCATGTCCTTCTGCGCCTGGGTGCCGTGGCGCATCATGGTCAGCAGCAGCTCGTAGCCCTGGCGCTGATGGAAGCTTTCTTCCTTGCAGATACGGATCATCGCGCGCGAGTAGGGGCCGTAGGAGGTGCGTTGCAGTACCACCTGGTTGACGATCGCCGCGCCGTCGACCAGCCAGCCCACCGCGCCCATGTCGGCCCAGCTCAGGGTCGGGTAGTTGAAGATGCTCGAGTACTTGGCCTTGCCGCTGTGCAGCTTGGCGATCTCTTCGTCGCGGTCGGCGCCGAGGGTTTCCATGGCGCTGTACAGGTACAGGCCATGGCCGGCTTCGTCCTGGATCTTGGCCATCAACTGCAGCTTGCGCTTGAGGCTCGGCGCGCGGGTGACCCAGTTGCCCTCGGGAAGCATGCCGACGATTTCCGAATGGGCGTGCTGAGAGATCTGCCGGATCAGGGTCTGGCGGTAGGCCTCGGGCATCCAGTTTTTCGGTTCGATCTTGATCTCGGCGTCGATCTTCTCCTGGAAGTGGCGCTCTTCGGGCGACATCTCTTCCAGTGACTTGACACGTTTGACGCCGGTTTCGACTAGCTGTGCGTACATGTTCGGACTCCCGCCGCAGGGGTGGTTGGGGCATGGAGTCTTTTATAAGCGATACGCGATCGAACATCAAACATAAAATCATGTATCAGATAAAATTGTGTATCACGTTGCGCCCCTATCGCGGGACGAGCCCGCTCCCACTGACTCCAAGATCAGCGAGCCGCCTGTGGGAGCGGGCGCGTCCCGCGATAGGGCCGGCAAATGCGGCGCAAAAAAAGCCCCGGACCAGGCCGGGGCAGAAAAAGGCAGCCGAATCGAAAGTCAGCTGGCCAACCGTTTGTCGTAGACGTGGCAAGCCTTGCCCTCTGAGCGCTTCAGCGTTCCGCAGGGCTGCAGGCGAATCTGCGTGCTGATGCCGATGTAGGTCTTGATCTGCTTGCTCAGCTCACCCACAAGCGCCTTGCGCGTAGCGTCGTCCAGGTACTGGCTGTCGGCGCGCAACTCCACGTGCACTTCCACGCTGTCGAGATTACCATTGCGATACAGATGGATCTCGTAAAGCTCGGAAAGCTGTTTTATTTTCAGCACCTGCTCTTCGATCTGCGTAGGGAACACGTTGACCCCGCGGATGATCAGCATGTCGTCGCTGCGCCCGGTGATCTTGCCAATGCGCCGCATCGGCCGTGCCGTGCCGGGCAGCAGACGGGTCAGGTCGCGGGTGCGGTAGCGCACCATCGGCAGCGCCTCCTTGCTCAGCGAGGTGAACACCAGCTCGCCCAGTTGCCCGTCCGGCAGGACCTCGCCAGACGCCGGGTCAATGATCTCGGGGTAGAAATGGTCTTCCCAGATGGTCGGGCCGTCCTTGGTCTCGATGCACTCCATGGCCACGCCTGGCCCCATGATTTCCGACAGGCCATAGATGTCCAGGGCGTTGATGCCCAGGCGTTGCTCGATGGAGCGGCGCAGCTCGTCGGTCCAGGGCTCGGCACCGAAGATGCCCAGGCGCAGCTTGAGGTCGTTGGGGTCGATGCCCTGGCGCTCGATCTCATCGGCCAGGTTGAGCATGTACGAGGGCGTGACCATGATGATGTCGGGCTGGAAGTCGCGGATCAGTTGCACCTGCTTCTCGGTCTGACCGCCGGACATGGGGATCACCGTGCAGCCCAGACGCTCGGCGCCATAGTGAGCGCCCAGGCCACCGGTGAAGAGCCCGTAGCCATAGGAAACATGCACCTTATCGCCCTTGCGTCCACCTGCGGCGCGGATCGAGCGGGCGACCACGTTGGCCCAGGTGTCGATGTCGTTCTGGGTGTACCCGACCACCGTAGGTTTGCCCGTGGTGCCGCTGGAGGCGTGCAGGCGCACCACTTCTTCCTGGGGGACGGCAAACATGCCGTACGGGTAGTTGTCGCGCAGGTCGCTCTTGCCGGTGAAGGGGAAGCGCGACAGGTCCTCGAGCGACTTCAGGTCGTCCGGGTGGGCGCCGCAGGCGTCGAAGCGCTGACGGTACAGCGCCACCTTGTCATAGGCGTGGCGCAGGCTCCAACGCAGGCGTTCGAGCTGGTGCTGGCGCAGCGCATCGACACTGGCAGTTTCCATGGGGTCAAGCAGGGCGCGTTCGGCATCGTGGTACATGTTCATGGCTTCACTCGAGTTGTTCTTGTACGCCGGCCCGTCGAGGGGCCGTGAGTGTCATGGTGGGCAGCATACTGCCCGTTGCAGCGTGGGTCGCGGTCCGTTGGTCGAAGTGCCTCAAAGGCGCTCGATCACCATGGCGATGCCCTGGCCGACGCCGATGCACATGGTGCACAGCGCGTAGCGGCCGCCGGTCAGCTCCAGCTCGTGCAGCGCGGTGGTGACCAGCCGCGCGCCGCTCATGCCCAGCGGATGCCCCAGGGCGATGGCGCCACCGTTGGGGTTGACCCGTGGATCGTCGTCGGCAACACCCAGCTCGCGCAGCACTGCCAGCCCTTGGGCCGCGAAAGCTTCGTTGAGCTCGATCACGTCCATGTCGGCCAGGGCAAGACCGGTCAGCTCCAGCACCTTGCGCGTCGCAGGCACCGGGCCGATGCCCATGATGCGTGGCTCGACACCTGCTGCGGCCATGCCGACGATTCGCCCGCGGGGCTTCAGGCCGTGGCGGCGGGCTGCGCTGCTGCTGGCCAGCAACAGTGCGCACGCACCGTCGTTGACCCCCGACGCGTTGCCAGCAGTGACGCTGCCACCTTCGCGAAACGGCGTGCCAAGGCGCGCCAGCTGCTCCAGGGTGGTGTCGCCGCGCGGGTGTTCGTCTTGCTCGACCAGCTTGGGCGGGCCCTTGCGCTGGGCGATCTCGACCGGGACGATTTCCCGCGCCAGGCGGCCATTGGTCTGGGCGGCGGCGGCTTTGTGCTGGCTGCGCAAGGCAAAGGCATCCTGGTCGGCGCGCGAGATGCCGAACTGCTCGGCGACGTTCTCGGCGGTCTCGGGCATCGAGTCGATGCCGTATTGGGCTTTCATCAGGGGATTGACGAAGCGCCAGCCGATGGTGGTGTCGAACAGTTCCGCACTGCGGCCGAAGGCCTGTTCGGCCTTGCCGATGACGAACGGCGCGCGGGACATGGATTCGACGCCGCCGGCCAGCATCAGCCCGGCCTCGCCACAGCGCAGGGCGCGGGCGGCGTTGCCGATGGCGTCCAGGCCGGAGCCGCACAGGCGGTTGAGGGTGGTGCCCGGCACCTCGACAGGCAGCCCGGCCAGCAGCGTGGCCATATGCGCAACGTTGCGATTGTCTTCGCCGGCCTGGTTGGCGCAGCCGAGGATCACATCGTCGATGGCGTGCCAGTCCAGTGTCGGGTGGCGGGCGATCAAGGCCTTGATCGGGATCGCCGCCAGGTCGTCGGCACGCACGCTGCTCAGGGCGCCGCCGTAGCGGCCGATGGGCGTGCGCACGGCGTCGATGATCAGGGCGTCGTTGAGGGTCGGTTCAGTCATCTTGCGTCTCCTGCGTCAGCACGCTGCCGCGCAACTTGTAGGACTTGCCATGGAACAGCGCCACCAGCTCGCCACGCTGGTTTTCCAGGCGAACGTCGTAGAGGCCAGTGCGGCCCTTGCGCACCAGCTCGTGGGCGGTGGCGGTCAACTGGTCGCCGAGCAGCGCCGGGGCCACATAATCGATGCTGCAGCCTAGGGCCACAGTGGCCTCGTCGTGGCTGTTGCAGGCAAAGGCGAACGCCGAATCGGCCAGGGCGAAGAGAAAGCCGCCGTGGCAGGTGCCGTGGCCCTGGATCATGTCGGCGCGTACGGTCATGCGCACGGCAGCGCTGCCGGGGCCGGCCTCGAGCAGTTCGATGCCCATGCCTTGAGTGGCCCGGTCACGGGCGTACATGGCGTCGGCACAGGCGCGGGCCAGCGCTTCGGGCGTGCGAGGTGTGTCAGTCATGCAGGCGGCCTCCTTCGGCATGGGTGCGGCGCAGCAGCAGGGAAGGGCGATAGCGTTCTTCGCCGTAGGCCTGCTGCAGGTGTTCGAGGGTGTGCAACGTGTGGGCAAGGCCGATGCGTTCGGCCCAGGCCAGAGGCCCCAACGGATAATTGACCCCGGCGCACATGGCCAGGTCGATGTCGGCCGCCGAGGCGACACCTTGCAGCACCGCATCGGCGGCTTCGTTGGCGAGCATGGCCACCGTGCGCAGCACGGCCAGGCCCGGCAGGTCGGCCAGGGCGCTGACGTTGAAACCGGCACGCTGGAGCAGCGCGACAACCTGATCGCGGGCTTCGATCGTGGTGTTCCTGGCCCAGGTAATCGCGATGCGTGTCGCGCTGCTGTAATCCAGGGCAAGGTCGATCAGGACCAGGTTCTGCAGGCCGTCGTCGCGGGCGCGCTGGCTGGCCAGGCGACCGTCGGACAGGGCCAGGGTGGCATCACCAATGCGCAACAAGCCCTGGCCGGCGCGTTGGGTCAGTTCGACGCCGCTGGCGCTCAGGCGCTGCAGCAGCGGCTGCATGACACCGAGGTCGCCCTCGACCACGCAGCGTGTAACTTCGGCAGAGCTGCGCAATTCGGCAGGCTGCGGGCGTTCGGCGCCTTCGCGGTAGTCGTAGAAACCTTGGCCGCTCTTGCGCCCCAGGCGCCCGGCGGCCACCAGTTCCTTTTGTACCTGCGAGGGCTGGAAGCGCAAATCCCCGTAATAGGCGTCGAACACCGAACAGGTGACGGCGTAGTTGACGTCATGGCCGATCAGATCGGTGAGTTCGAACGCGCCCATGCGGAACCCGCCAGCCTCGCGCAACAGCGCATCGAGGCTAGCGCAATCGGCGGCACCTTCCTGCAGCAGGCGCAGGCTCTCGGCATAGAACGGACGGGCCACGCGGTTGACGATGAAACCGGGGGTGGAGCGTGCATGCACGGGCTGCTTGCCCCAGGCCTTGGCGGTGTCGTACAGCGTATCGGCCACCGCCGGTTCGGTCGCAAGCCCCGACACGACCTCGACCAACGCCATCAAGGGGGCAGGATTGAAGAAATGCATGCCGATCACGCGCTCGGGTCGGGCCAGCCCCTCTGCCAGGCGGGTAATCGACAACGACGACGTGTTGCTGGCGAGGATACAGGTTTCAGCGCAGAGGGCTTCAAGCTGGCGCAGCAGTTGCTGCTTGATATCGAGGTCTTCCACGATCGCCTCGATCACCAGCGCCGCATCGGCCAGGGCCTCGAGCGACTCGGCAGGCTGCAGGCGGGCTATGGTCGACTCGCGCTCGCAGGCGTTCAGCTTGCCTTTGTCCACCAGGCGCGCCAATTGCCGAGCAATGCCGTCGATGGCCTGCGCTGCGGCGCCCGGGCGATTGTCATAAAGCCGGACCGCATGCCCGGCCTGGGCTGCAACCTGGGCAATGCCGGCCCCCATGGCGCCAGCGCCGATCACCGCAACCTGGGCTTCAATGTGCAGTGCACTCATCTCAGCACCCCTTGAACACGGGCGTACGCTTTTCCATGAAGGCGCTGACGCCTTCGCGGTAGTCGTCGCTGCGCCCGGCCAGGCGTTGCAGGTCGCGCTCGAGCGTCAGTTGCTGATCGAAACTGTTGTCGAAGCTTGCGTTGAGGCTGCGCTTGATCAGCGCCAGGCCGTAGGTGGGCTGAGCGGCCAGGTGCCGGGCCAGGCGCAGTGCTTCGTCGCGCAACTCGGCGTCGTCGACCACGCGGTGAATCAGCCCCCATTGCTCGGCCTGTTCGGCGCTCAGGCGCTCACCCAGCATCGCCAGGGCCTTCGCGCGGGCCATGCCGACCAGCCGTGGCAGCAGCCAGGTGCCGCCAGAGTCCGGAATCAGACCGATGCGGCAGAACGCCTGGATGAAGCTGGCCGAGCGGGCGGCCAGCACTAGGTCGCAAGCCAGGGGAATATTGGCCCCGGCGCCGGCAGCTACGCCGTTGACCGCACAGATCACCGGCATCGGCAAGTCGCGCAGGCTACGGATCAGCGGGTTGTAGAACTGCTCAATCGACAGGCCCAGGTCGGGCCGCTCGGCACCAGGTGCGACGTTGCGGTCGGAGAGGTCCTGGCCGGCGCAGAAACCGCGGCCTTCGCCGGTCAGCAGCAACACCCGCGCCTGTTCGCTCTGGCGTACCTGCTTGAGAGCCTCGCGCACCTCCTGGTGCATGGCGGTGTTGAAGCTGTTGAGTTGCTCGGGGCGGTTGAGCGAGAGGAGGGCGATGCCGTCCTCGATGGAAAACAGGATGTGCTGGAAGCTCATGGCAAGCGCGCTCCGTCAGTCGGTGGAATCGGGTGGGTCAGCGGCCGATGAAGCTGGCCGGGCGTTTTTCCTGGAAAGCGCGGATGCCCTCGTCGCGGTCGGCCGTGCCAGCCAGCAGGGTGAAGGCATGTCGCTCGAAGCGCAGGCCGCTGGCGAGGTCGGTATCCTGGGCCTTTAGCAGCGCCTCTTTGGCCAGGCGCACGGCCAGGGGCGCCTTTTGCGCGATGCTGCACGCCACCTGCAGGGCGCGTTCAACGGTCAATTCGGGCTGGGTCATTTCGCTGATCAGCCCGGCTTGCAGGGCATGGCGGGCATCGAGGGTTTCGCCGGTGAGCACCAGCTGCATCGCCAGTGGCTTGCCGACTGCGCGAAGCAGGCGCTGGGTGCCACCGGCGCCGGGAATGATGCCGAGGTTGATCTCTGGCTGGCCGAAGCGTGCGTCGGACCCGGCGATAACGATATCGGCGCACATCACCAGCTCGCAGCCGCCGCCGAGGGCGAAACCGTTGACGGCGGCGATCAGAGGCTTGGGAAAAGCGGCGATGCGCTGCCAGTGGGCGACACGGGGATCGTTGAGGATGCCGACCAGGTCGCGCTCGGCCATCTCGTTGATGTCCGCGCCGGCGGCAAAGGCCTTGCGATTGCCGGTGATGACCACCGCACGGGTGTGCTCGTCATGGGCGGCAGCGTCGAGTTCGTCGGCGAGCTCTGCCAGCAGCTCGGTATTCAGGGCGTTGAGGGCTTGCGGGCGGTGCAGGGCGATCAGGCGGACACCGTCCGCCGGGGCCTGCACAACGAGGTTGCTTGGCATGGTGGTACCTCAGGCTGCACGTTTGGCGCCGGTCAGTGCCGGCCAGTTCTTGGAGTCGGTTGCAGTGGTGGCGCAAGTATAGGCGCAAAGCGATACGAAATATCAACATCAAAATTGGCATGATGTATCTAAATCTTGACTGCTGATCGGCGGGATCGCTGAAACCCCTGGTGCGCATAAGTTCCGATCAACCACTCCATGAGAAAGACGATTCAAGAAAGCGATACAGCAATTTCAAAATTGACTGATCTATTTGAAGTGATACATGATCCTTGATCGTCATGAATCACATTGAGTCGCTCCCATGCCCTGCTATCGCCTCGACGGCTTGACCCCAGTGGTCCATCCCACCGCCTACGTCCACCCCAGTGCCGTCCTGATCGGCGATGTGATCGTCGGCCCCGGCTGTTATATCGGGCCTCTCGCTGCGTTGCGGGGCGACTTTGGGCGCATCGTCCTGGAGGAGGGCGCCAATCTGCAGGACACCTGCGTGATGCATGGCTTTCCGGGCGGTGACACGGTCATCGAGCGCAACGGTCATGTTGGGCATGGCGCGGTGCTGCACGGGTGCCGAGTAGGGGCGGATGCGCTTGTGGGCATGAATGCGGTGGTGATGGATGGTGCGCACATCGCGCCACGCTGCATCGTGGCGGCCACGGCATTCGTCAAGGCGGGGTTCACCTGCGAGGCGCAGAGCCTGGTGGTGGGCTCGCCGGCCCAGGCCAAGCGTACGCTCAGCGATGAGGAAGTCGCCTGGAAGCAGCGCGGCACGCAGGAGTACCAGGCGCTCGCCAGACGCTGCATGGCGTCGATGGTGGAGTGTTCACCGCTGAGTGCGGTCGAGCCCGCACGCCCGCGCATGGGCGATACCGGCCTGCGGCCGAAGACGGGGCATGGCGCATGAGCATTGCCGTGTCGCGCCATGGCCAGGCGGGGCGGGGTAACGGTATAGTCGGGGCTTTCTCCGCGCCCAGTTCCCCCATGAGCAGCCTCGCACCCCTGAACCACCTGATCACCCGCTTCCAGGAGCAGACGCCAATCCGCGCCAGCTCGCTGATCATCACGCTGTATGGCGATGCCGTCGAGCCCCACGGTGGCACGGTGTGGCTGGGTAGCCTGATCGGTTTGCTGGAGCCCTTCGGCATCAACGAGCGACTGATTCGCACGTCGATCTTCCGCCTGACCAAAGAAGGCTGGCTGACCGCTGAAAAGGTCGGTCGCCGTAGCTACTACAGCCTGACCGGCACCGGCCGACGGCGTTTCGAGAAGGCATTCAAACGGGTCTACAGTGCCAGCCTGCCAGCCTGGGACGGCGCCTGGACGCTGGTGCTGCTCTCGCAGTTGGACGTTGCCAAGCGCAAGTCGGTACGTGAAGAGCTGGAGTGGCAAGGCTTCGGAGCCATCGCCCCTAACGTGATGGGCTGCCCGCGTGCTGATCGTGCGGATCTGGCGGCGACCCTGCGCGAGCTGGAGGCCGAGGAAGACAGTATCGTCTTCGAGACCCATGCCCAGGAAATTCTCGCCTCCAAGGCCATGCGCGCGCAGGTCAGGGAGAGCTGGGGGATCGACGAGCTGGGCCAGCATTACAGCGAGTTCATTCGCCTGTTCCGTCCGCTGTGGCAGGCACTGCGCGAACAGGAAACGCTGGAGGCGCAGGATTGCTTCCTGGCGCGCACCTTGCTGATCCACGAATACCGGCGTTTGCTGCTGCGCGATCCGCAGTTGCCCGATGAACTGCTGCCCGGTGACTGGGAGGGCCGTGCAGCGCGCCAGTTGTGCCGCAACCTCTATCGCCTGGTGTCGCCCAAGGCTGAAGTCTGGCTCAATGACATGCTGGAGACGGCGGACGGACCGCTGCCGGATGCCAGCGAGAGTTTCTACCGTCGATTTGGTGGTTTGAGCTGAAACATACGTGGTACGTATCACGGTATGTTATGACGACTGAGGTCGACCATACTTCTATGGCCACCCCTGAAAGCTGAAGCGCCCTGCAGGGCGCGCCAGCCAAAGAGTCGTGCTCAACTCCGCTCGACCAACCCCGCCAATACCGTCTGCAGATCGGTGCGCGCCTGGCGCGGCGTCCCTTCAAAGTCGATCCAGCCCGCATTGAAGCCATCGAGCATTTGCATGCGCGGTACCGGATTCTCCATCCCTTGCTCAAGGAATAGTGCCTCCCAGCTATCGCGCGGGACTGCTTGCGCCTTCACTTCACGCCCGAGCACCTGGCCAAGCGTGGCAGCGAGCTGCAGCGGTGAGATCGCTTGCGGGCCGGTCAGCTCCACTACCCGCACACCCTCCCAAGGCTCCTGCAGCAACTGCGCTGCAACGCGCCCGACATCGGCCGTGGCGACCATGTGCACCGGCTTGTCCAGCGGTTGCAGGAAGCTGTACAGGACGCCATGTTCCCGAGCGGGGGCGATGTCCCACAGGCTGTTCTCCATGAACCAGGCAGCGCGCAGAAACGTTACCGGCATGGGCAGCTGCCCCAGCACATGTTCCATTTCACTCAGCTGCGATAGCAGGTTAGGGTGGCTGGCCTGCGCGCCAACGGTGGAGAGGCACACTACGCGTTCCGGTTGGCTGGTCAGCAGTGCCGCGTGCAGGTTGGCGAGTATCGCGCGGGTTTCGGGGAAATCAGGGCGAGGGTCGAAGTTCGGCGGCAGCAGCACGAACACAGCGGTAGCGCCCTGGAGCGCCCGGGTCAGGGCGACACGGTCCTGCATGTCGGCTACCGCGACGCTGCACCCCTGGGCCTGCCAGGTTTCGCCCTTGGCAGCATCGCGCACCACAGCGCGCACCTCCTTGCATGCGGCCAACAGGTTGCGCGCCAAGGCGCCGGCGACTTGGCCGGTAATGCCAGTGATAACGTACATGGTATGTAACTCCTGAGTGGAAGGCGGCACAGCGCCGCGTTCGGGAGCCAGTCTGTGGTGCGTCGATTGATTAATCGATAACATGAAGCTCATTTCAATAATGACTGATTGGCATCAATATGAGTTTCGATGAGCGCAGCCTCAGTGGCATGAGTGTGTTCGTCGCCATCGTCGACAGTGGCAGCTTTGCCGCTGCTGGCGAGGTGATGGACATGTCCCAGCCGGGGGTCAGCCGGGCGTTGGCGCGCCTGGAGAAACGCCTGGGGATTCGCCTGTTTGACCGCACCACACGCTCGGTCACCCTGACCGACGAGGGGCGCCGCCTGTACGAACAGGTGGTGCCGTTGCTGGCAGCGCTGGACGAGGCGGCCAGCTCGGTGACCGAGGGGGCAGTGGTGGTCAGGGGGCGGCTGCGGGTCAATGTCGATCCGTTTTTCGCTCGCCTGATACTTGGGCCGCGCCTGGGCGGGTTTCTCGAGGCGCACCCACAACTGAACCTGGAACTGATCACTCGCGATCGCCTGGGCGACATGGTCGCTGAAGGTTTCGACTTGGCCGTGCGTTTCGGCGAGCCCCGCACGTCAAGCCTGGTGGCGCGCAAGCTGCTGGACACTCGTATCCTGACCGTGGCGGCACCGGCCTACCTCAAGCGTTTTGGCCGCCCGGCACAGCCGCAGGCCCTCAGCGAACATCGCTGCATCCAGTTCCGTGATCCGCAGAGTGGTCAGCCTTTTGCCTGGGAGTTTCACCGCGGTGCCGAGCGCCTGACCGTGGACACGCGCGGGCAATTGCTGGTCAACGATGTGGGCAGCCTGCACAGCACCTGCCTTGCCGGCTACGGAGTTGCGCAGGTGATGGCTTTGGGTAGCGAGCTGCTACTGGCCGAGGGCCGCCTGGTCGAGCTGTTCGACGACTGGCCGGACGAGCGTTTTCCGCTGTATGCACTGTACCCTTCGCGGCATCACCCGCCGGCCAAGGTTCGCGCATTTCTCGACTTCGTCCTGGAGTTGCTCAATGCACCTCAGGTGTGAGGGCAGGGCGTAGCTACGTGCGCGTGCAGCGCCTCGGCGAGCCATCCCATGAACCACAGGGCATCGTCGCCTGGAGGGTGGGGAGGGGTGAGCAACTGGTAGCTTTCCAGTGCGACCGCCTCGTCGATCCGCGACGGCGCCACGGCACAGGGCGCGCAGACCTTCTGGGCGCTGGGAATATTCGGGCAGAGCATTGCGATCAATCCACGGGAGCGTCTAGTAGTGGTGCAGTGGTCGACCTGGAAAAATGCCGAGTCGCCCAGTTCGCTGTATGACGAGCAGGCCGTCTTCGTGAATGCGGTGAGTGCGGCGCTGGCCGGAAAGCCTCGAAGCCGGCCGGTAGCGCGTGAGCTTGTCGGCTTGCGTGCTGTCGGCGAGGTATCTGGGGGTAGACATAATGCGTAGTAAGCATAACTCAACTAAATAACTATTTAGCGTAGCTATAATTTAGCCTATTAATCAGGCAGGCGACGCCCAAGCCAAACCGTCTGGCCACCGCATTCCGCGTCCTCTGCGATGTGCTCCAGCAACTCAAAGTCGTGGTTGGCAAGCAGTGCAGTGTATTCCTGAGGGTCGAGGCTCGCATGATACAGCGTTTCACCCTCGAAAACGCCCAAGGCTTCGCCATGAGAAGGCCCACTGGTGAACATCAGCAGCGCTCCAAGTGCGGCATGACGCTGAAATACCGGGAACATCTTGCGCTGATCGTCGGGCTTGAGATGAAAAAAGCTGTTCCAGGCCAGGATGGCCGCGAACTGGCGATCGAGCGCCAATGTGCGCATGTCTGCGTGAATCCATTCCTGCGTTGGAAATTGCGCGCTGCACAGTGCGAGCATCTGCTCAGACGAATCCACACCGATGACAGACGCGCCGGCGTCGATCAGATAGCGTGCCACGGGTTGGCCGGACCCGCAGCCCAGATCCAGAACGGTTGCAGACGGCGGTAGCAATAAACGGAAGCGTTCGATCCATTTGCGGTCGATGAAATGGTTGACGCGCAGATCGTTCCACGTAGCGGCGTGGCGGTCGTAGAGACTGATGATCTGTTCTGCAGATGGATGGTGAGACATGAACTGGAGCATCCTTGATCGGCTTTGAAGGGTGAAGGTTCATGAGGAGCTTGCTGAGCGTCGAATGTACCCTGGGTGTGGCCCGTATGGGAAATACAGAGATGCGCATAATGTATATTATGTTAAATCTGGTATCTGGATGTAACACTTGCCATACGCCTTTCCTCTTACATGAGCTTCTTAGCCCCGACCGCCGGTGCGCCAATCGCGTTTTGAGTGGAACGTCCCCCTCCAGCACCCGCAAGCCCTTGTATTCCGGGCGTTTCAGCACACCCAACGCCCTGATCCAGCAGGATCTTTCAACGAAATGCGTGGAAAAATTCCTCCGCCACTAAATCCTAACCTACTGATCTATATGGCTTTTCCGTAAATCGCTCTAAATGGAATAGCTCCCTTGCCCAAGGAGAAATCAGTGGAATCGGTTTTGACGATGCGAAACCCCACCAACCCTGGAGCCCATGTAGGACAAGGGCTCCAGCTCCATTTGAACGTTTGAGTGGACATTCCCACCCACCAATCCCTGAGACGTAATGAGTGGACATTCCCTCAATGAACTGACCCACCCAGCATCCTGTGTCCAGCACCTGGAGGTCTCGGGATCAAGCAAACTACGCGCCCTGTAATCTATCCATCTCCAGCTGCCAGATCCCCTCAAGCCCTCGTGGCTCCTGGCCCGCACATTATCCACCTAATTGCGCACAAGCATGCGCTTCGGCGTTCCAGCTGCTCCAAATCACGCTCGATGGAACGCAAGTCGACGCGAGAATGCCGTATGGCCATATCTGCGGATCCTGAGATTTTGCGGCCATCCGTTAAAACAACGAATGGAAAATCCATACGCCCATTTCACCAATAAAGCCCTGAAGCCCCCGAAAACCGGGCACTTCCCAAAATTTGAAGAAATGAGTGGACATTCCAAATGGTTTTCCATTTAAATCTTTGAATGGAAAAACCATCCGTGATTTTCCACTCATTCTTTCGAACGGTTTTTTCGAGTGAAGCCTTTAGTCGTTCACATGATTTATCCAACAATTGACACTCAGCGGCTGCCTCGAACAGGCATTACCAACCACCAACCACCAACCACCAACCACCAACCACCAACCACCAACCACCAACCACCAACCAGCACCAAGACCGCACAGAAAGCCCGGCCCGAACCTGACAACAGCCAATATTTACTTAAATGCCTATGTAAACCAAAGCCCCCAAATACGTAGGGGCAGTGATCGCGGCATGACAATTAACGTTTAAATCAACTCAAGAACCAAAAATAAAAACTACAACACGAGAAACCAAAACCACAGCTAAAGAATATTGAGTGGAAAAACCGCGAAGCCAAATAGCCATGGTTAAATCATTTGTCAAGCGATAACTGGAAATCTCGCCGTTGAGCAGGGGAAGTTGCAACAGACACCGTCAAGGGCTAACATCGAGCAATGTCAATCAGTTTAGGTTAGGGGAGATGAAAATGCGGAATCAGATGCAATCACCCTGCCCTAACTTCCAATTACTTCCATTACTGGAAGTTTCTTACTACAGCAAAACCACACGGTAACGCACCACAATGTCTACGCAGCCAATGCCTCTATTCGAGTCCTATGAAATCTTCATTGATTTGGACTTTAGCTTGCGTACACCTGGTATGGCTTGCGTCCGTGATTACATCGAGAAATTTCCAGCTTCAGTAGACGCCATCAAGGGTTACCTCACAGCCCGTGATTTTCTGAGAGCCTTCTCAGATAACAGCCTGACATTCAATTCCTATAGAACTCATGTTGAGCGGCTGCTGCTATGGGCGCTCATCATCAAGCAGAAGCCTTTCGATCAGCTCAAACGCCAGGATGCAGAAGATTACCTAGAATTCTGCCGTAATCCTCCAGCAGACTGGATTGGCCCGGTCGTACGCGGCCGTTTCGTGACCAGCGATCAGACTGAATCCGCTTGGGGTGATCCTGTCATGCCAAACGAGAAATGGAGGCCATTCAGCTTGAAGCAAGCTAAGGACTCATTGAATGAGCTGAAGTCAGGGCCAGACGCTACCTCCAAGGATGCAGAGCCTGGCGTGGCGTCGAGCGTCAGTCGTTACAAGCCTTCTCCGAGCACCCTCAACCAGATCTATACGATCTGCAGCCGGTTCTTTGAGTACATGATCGAAGACGGGACGGCTGCGGCGAACCCTTTCCGGATGATCAAGAAGCGCACCCTCAACCGTGGAGCGCCCCAAGAGGAAGGCTCGAATCGCGCCCTGACACCCTTGCAGTGGGACTACGTGCTGGAGACCGCTGAACGGATGGCCCAGGATGAGCCCGAGCGGCACGAGCGCACTCTATTCATCGTGGCCACACTGTTTGCCATGTATCTCCGGGTCTCCGACATCGTTGGCCGGCCGAACTGGCACCCGGTCATGGGTGATTTTCGTCAGGATGCCGAGGGCAACTGGTGGTACCACGTGATCGGGAAAGGCAACAAGGCCGGCAAGGTCGCAGTCAGGGATGAGTATGTCTCCAAGTACCTGAAGCGCTACCGCCGGTTTGTTGGCCTTTCGCCGTTGCCGGAATGGAACGAGCAGACGCCTCTGCTGATGACACTTCGAGGCCGCTCAGGACTCTCGGGGCGACAAGTACGCGCCCTCCTCCAATCAGTCTTCGATAACGCTGTCGCGCGAATGCGCGATGAAGAGCGCGAAGAACACGAGATGAATAGCCTGCGTGCAGCGTCTGCGCACTGGCTGCGGCATACATCTGCAACGTTTGATGCGCCGCTGCGTAGCCCAAAAGATCTACAGATGGACTTGCGCCATAGCAGTCTCAGCACCACTCAGAACGTCTATTACCACTCGCACGACCAAGAACGTAGTCTCTCTGTGCGTGGCGTGGGCATGCGCGACAGGGGTTAACAGCCCCATCGCTTCCATAGCAGTTATCTTTACCAGGCGGCATTGGAATCTCAATCAGCCGAATACAGTCAGTCGCGACTGTGCCAACTACCCTTCAGCAGTTGAATACATCAGTGCCAGGTTGCTCAGGGATAAGCTGCGCTACTTGGTCTGGCATCGGTGGATAGACCAGTAATTCAGAATTTTTGAGTGAGTCTTAATCGTCAGATTGCACGTACGGATGCTCCATACGTAATATGTCAGTATGCGTGTAATAACAATAATGGAGGCATTTGAATGCCCAGCACTAAGTCCACTTCATGCACTCGCGCTCGAACCAAAAAATGGTTTGGTACCCGCCCACTATCTGTCGCCCAGAAAAAACTTGTAAGGCTTAGCCAATTCCAGGCGATTGGTTGGTTTTTCAAAGCCGTCGACATTATGGCGGAAGGATCCTTGCTGGATCAATTGAATGGAATGTTTTGTTTCGACCGCGAAGTTGATCAACTGAGCATCGGAGCTGACGCCCCAATACATCTATTATGCTCTGCTAACTGGGACGAGAGATTCTTCGTGGCTTGGTGCTTGATCGGTACGCCCGAGCGAGTGCTTGCCAAGCAACTGATTGCTGACGGAGCACACAACTTCTGGCCCGACAGGCGTTTCTGCGAAGCCGGTTGGGAAGACCGTGTTCAAGCGTGGCTGGCCAATCTCCCCACGGGCGAACCTGATCACGTACAGTTTGAAATCGTGAGATTCGTAGGCCAACCGCCTCGAAATGCCCTCCAGTTCGCACAACAGAATCAAGGTGCAACGGGCGGCTCTGCTCAATTGTTGAGTCTTCAGGATCAGGAACAGTCCCGGTGATAAGCCCACCTGGCCATCCTGGAGCCACCGCCAGTCATGCGCTGCTTCGCGGTTCCATCTGTGCAGTGCATTGCTTGGCCCAGCCGTGAATCACAAACTGTACATATATACAGTTAAGGCAAAGCATGGCACCCATTAGGCCCCAAGTGCACCGTCGCCCCTTGTGCTGGGTTCTTAATGAGCCTCAAAAGCCCGTGGTACGGGGCCTATAGCCATTCTCCACTGGCGACCACCTGGCATGGTCGACATCGTTAATCAGGACATGCGGATGCCAGATTATTGGGACTACAAATAAAACTGTATGCATATACAGCGCTCGACCAGCCACGTCCGCACCCTGCCCTCACCCTCGCCCTTTTCCGCACAAGCGTCAGCGGTTTGTGCAGCCAGGGAAAAATCTAAGCTATAGCTTAGATTCTCAATCCGGCCGCCCAAAAAACCGCAAAAACTAAGGTAAACCTTAGTTTTCAAAGGAGTCTTTCAGCCGCTGCCGCCTCATAGAGATAGCTGTATCGACCAACTTTTTGCACTGTAAACCACAGTGGTTAACAGTATAGAAAATTGGTTTACAGCCTCTTCTCTAACCTTCGGAGGCAGGGAAAAGCGCCCGTTGGGTGAGCAAGAGCAACCCCAGCAGGCTGGAGGCCTTGTCCTTACGGTTTTCGATAGCCTCCTCGAGCAGTGCCCGGGCGTCTTCCTGCGTGAGCTTCAGCGTACCGGTAGCCAGTGCGGCGGCAAACTCCAAGGCGGCATCGCCGTAAGTCCGCTCCCAGCGGGCAAATACCTTGGCGATGAACTCCTTCATCAGCTTGCTCAGCTCCGGGCTTGCTGAGTAATCAAGCTCCGAAGGGAGGCACGCCCGGAGGAAGGACGCCTGTAGGACGTTGTCGTTAAACCGGAGGAAGCACTCCGGCGATAAGACCACGGACTCATACCCCGTCGGCTGCAGACGCAGCTCATGATCTTCGTGTTCCCGAGCGAACTGCAGGACGGCAGCAATCGTAAAGAACACCGTGCTTTGCGGTACGTTCGGACAGTCTTGGCCCACGTTGCTTGAGGCGTCGAAGAACAGAAAGCCATCAGATAAGGCGAGCGCGCTGCCGTCATGTTTTGGCAGGAAGCTGTGCTTGTGCGCCATAACCAGCTCAGCGGTTTCATCAAGAGCCTGATGACGAACCTTGTCCGCGACTGCAGGCGTGAAGCCGACGTCATCGACCTGCCCGGCAGAGGTAATCTTGGTCAACCGACTCCAGGCGTTCTCTTTCCCGTCATCTCCGATGGGCAGGCACAGCCAGTTAGAGAATCCATACTCCCGGGGCGTGGGGTTCTTCATCAGGAATGTTTTGAGAAGTGTCCAGGCTCTCGCGCTCTGTGGAATCCCGATCGGTGCAAGGAACCTGCGCGGCACGGTTGCTTCCATGTAGGCCCGCAGATCACGACTGATCTCTCTCAGGATGCCGCCATCGCGCGCAACCACTGTCGCGACCAGCACCCCGGAGACGGTTTTGAAATCCACTTGATCAAGCTCGCTGTAAGGCACGCATCGGATTGACTTGGTCGCGCCCCATTTCTCACTGAGCATCTCATGGGCCACCTCGCCAAGCTTCTTCGACCCGTCATCGTCGGCGTAGACGATCAGGTTTGTCGCCATGGATACTGACCAGTCGATTTCAGCGGCCAGCCATTTTCTGAAGGCAGCGTCCGCCAGCAACAGATCAGGATTGAGTGTCAACAGCTTGCGAGGCTTGCTCGACTTGTTGAATCCATCAATGCCTCCCATACCGAAGTACTTGTGGAATTTGGCCAGTCGCTTCGGGTCATGCTTCAAGGATATCGTGATCGATTTGGGTGGCTTTGATTTCGCCGAGAAGTTCTCTCCTATGATCTCAATCAGAGTGTAGCCTTCCTCCGCCTTGACTGGCAGTGGGAAGGCAACGTCGTCCAGGGCGACCAGCACACCCCCGTATCGGCCATCCGCCGTGCGATCGATTAGTGTGGCTACGCACTCCTCTGCGAAGCCCTGCTCCCCCATCTGCTTGGCCATGCCGCCAGATGTGGAGGCTGATACCACACAGAAATACTCACCTGCCGGCGGGTAGATGGTCTTGAGCCGCTCGTAAGAGTGAAAACTCATGACTTCGGCCTTGCTATCCAAGCGAGCGAGCGCATTTTTCACGAATGGATAGATGCCCATGGTGTCGATGTAGACCTTGCCAGCCTGGCGCAGCCTGGCACCGTACTCAAGTGCAATTGCATAACCGACCACACACACCTCGGCCTCATCGCTCGCCAGTTCCCTGGTCTGGATGAACACGTTGTTTAGTGTGCCGGAGGGGTGCTTGAAGGAATGCGCGGATGGCGCTGCATGGATGACGTTGTTCTTCTCGATCAGCGTTCTCAAACCCTCCCTCAAGAGAGCGCTAGGATCATGACGGTAGACAAGCTCTTTGCCGCCCAGCACATGAGCGTTGAAGCTCGCGCCATTCCACTCCAGGAACACGTATTCATGGACACATACGCGCGAATTTTTCTCGCCACGCTTCAGGAGGTTGGCCAGGCGGTCTTGGTCGTCAGCCCAACCACTCCTGAACACGGATAGCTGATCAGATGTCCCCAGGATGTAGACGCAGTCAGGTAGATGCCGTTGGGCCTTGAGAGCTACCTCTATATCAGTGAAGACATGCTGAACCGAGAGCTCGGAATCGTTGTAGCAGACGACTAACGCTTCATGACTGCCACTGGGGTCGCTGACAACGGACATCCATTGATAGAAACGTTCCATTACATGCCCCTCAATGGAATCATGATGGTGACAACAGCCCCTGCAGCGGGCGCCAAATCGGTGGTGTCCCAATCCCTGAAATCGTCAGGATGACGGTGCTGGTCGTTCTCTTCGAATTGGTTGTAGATGCACAGCCGACCGGAGCGGATACGAATCAACCCGCCCACCTTGCGAAGCTCGTTCAGGATGGCCGGCAGGCCGATGCCCGCAGCATCCAGAGTTTTGCTGGACTGGCGTGGCTGCAGGCATTTGAGCAGGTAGTTTCGCTCTTCCTGGAGCGACATCTCTTGCACCGACCTGCCGCTGAGCCTGGAGGCAAATCCGGGGCCTGAGTCGAAGAAGCTGATGTGCAATGCGCGCAGGCTGGTCTTGTTGTTGTCGGTGGTCGACGACTCTCGTTGCCAGTAGCGGCGCAAATCCTCACTACCGTCAAAGTCCTCAGCGAAAATCTCGTCCTCAAGTCGCTTCCAGCCGACCATGACGCCCTCAACATGGGCGAAATACGCATGACCCAAATGGTCTGAAGTCGCATGTTCCTGAGTGTTGGATACCAGCTCAGAACAGAGCAGCCCCAAGCTTTCGAGGAGAGAATCCGGAACACTGGTACGCCCGCTCTGCTTGTTGACGAAGTCAACGAGTCTACGCATCTCAGTGGTCATTTCGGACGCAGGCTTCACCTTGCCTTCTGCGCTAAAAAGCGGTCGCAGGTGCTGAACCTTCGATCCTGCAACACAGATCAGATCGACGACTCGGCCGTTGACGACGTCCTCGTATCTGCCGGCGTCCATGGCCTGCATTCGTTCGACCGACTCTTGAAAGACCTCTCGCCGATTGAATGTCTGCTCGCCCAGCCGGATACCCTTGGAAAGGCGCAAGGCTGCAATACCTGGCGAACAGTTAGCGAGGTTGTGCAGCAACGCTTGAGCATCGGCTTGCGGGTTGAAATCCAGGTAGTCGCTCTGCAACTGCTGCCGAGCCAGGGTAACAATCAATTGCAGGCGTGCGGCATCATGCATGGCGCCATGCCGAGCACTCAGCATATCTGCCTGAATGAGAAACCTCTCACCCTGGCTGTCGCAGATCCTGCGAATGGCCGCTTCGATGTCTTTGAGCGTACGCGTCTTGCCAAGGTTGATAGGTTTCAAGCCTGTTTCTCCAATCAAACGTCCGCTTTGTCCCCAGCGCCAAGAAGCAAGGTTTTGATCTTGGGCTCTGGCTTCCAGTAATTCGGGCCTTTGAGGAACTTCCCGTTCTCGTCGTAGATAGGTTTTCCGTCCGCTCCCAGTTTGCTTTCGTTGCTGTCCATGATGACGTCCAGGACGTCCTCCAGCGGCAACCCGTATTTCAGGGCCTCAGACCGGCAGTAAACAATCACGTCACCCAGCAGATCGGCAATGGCAACCTTGATATCGATTTCGGCTTCACCTTTCTCGATCTTCTCGACAATTTCATCGATCTCATGAACTTCAGCCATCAGTGTGGCTTTGAACTTCCTGAGCTTGTCCGCTGGATCGGCCAGAAGCGTGGGAGCGCTGTTGATCGGTAGCTTATACATCTGATTCATGGCGTGAATGCGGTCTTTGAAAGGCTTACTCATGAGTACTTCCTTCTCGATAAGTCAAAAATGGCAAGTCCGCCTTGCCTAATGCAAAACCAAAAATACGGAGCTGAGCGTCGCGATGATGGGTCACAGTGAGTTGGGCTAGCCCCTTGTTGAGCACAGACACCGAGCAGGTACTGAGGGTGCAAAGTAAGGCGAGACTGGGTTTCGTGGCGAAACACTTAGTGTGCGGTAACAAGCGCATCGTATCCCCTACTCCATTAGCTCAACGGCCGATCAAGAACCCAAACTGCCAGCAGCACTTTTCGCTTAGGGAGTCAGCCCTAATGATCAGGGTACACGGGATAGTCTCCAATCGCCTCTTCCCGAAGTGGCCAATCAGGCAATGATCGGCTACCAGTCACGGGAAGCCAGCACGGATGGTCACATTCACCACTGAGCAGGCCATCGAAGCGGTGGATGCTTGTTTCGCGTGAGCAGCTTCCTTCAATGATCAGGCTACAGCCATCCGTCCTCAGTCATTGACGAGGGCCTGGTGGTCGCGATGATGACGTCGTCCTCTGGGGTCACCGTTGCCAGGTAGCCCTCAGCTTTCATCGCACCGACCAACCTCAGATTTGACTGAGTGTTCCTTACCTTGATCTTCTTGACCTTCGCGCTCACTGTTTTGAAGTCCTCGTCATCAAGCAACGCCAGAGCTGGTGAAACGTCCGGCCACTTCATCCCTGGAAGACACTGTGTCAGCATTTCAGCGCGATGCTCCGGGGTGAGGCTTGCGTTGCGAACCAGATGTCGCAGCACAGGCATCAGCGAGTCAGCAAACCTTTCGCCAGCTTGGTTGGCAAGCGTAGATACACGGCCTAGCTCAGGAACCGCTTCGGGTCTGCTTTCAATGGTCTCTAGGCTAAGCCCTGACCACATCTGAATTTTCTGTGTGAGTGGCAACGCTTTGCTTCTGCTCAGCGTGAGCATCGAGTCGAGCTGGAGTGAGCCGATATCGATCTCTGCCTTTGCTAGATCCCACCGTTCAGCCAGGTACTGGCCTTCGAGATGTGGGCAAGTACTCAACACGATGCTCCTGACTTCCGAGCTGTATGGAAGGAATGTTGAGGCCACGAGCATGATCCAGCGCCCTTCAGGTAACGCTGCTTTGATTATTGATAGGTCTTGGAGCACGACGCCATCGAGCAGTACCTTGAGCACGTTATTACTGAGGCTGATGGAGCTCAGAAGATACTGTTGCAGCGCCCAGTCGGCGCTTGTTGACTGCCACAGCTTGCCTTTGAGAGACGATGCGTTCCGAACGATGAAACCGGTGAACACCGATGTGGATTCCGACCCACTTTCTTCGCCCGAAACGTGGCCGTCCGGTGCAATGATCTCGTCGAAATAAGTCCATACGGCCTCTGCTTCTGCCGCCACGCGATCACTCTCAAGTGCTTTTGCCCAAAGGTGCTTCGGGGCGTCAGTGAGTGCTTGTAGGTCACATGTCGTGTGATCGAACAGTTTATCTGTCAGGTCGTGATCTGTGTCTACTTCTGCCAGCAGACTCGCCAATGTCTCGCTTGACTCGTCCAAGGCAGCAGACTGATCCAGCAATGCGGTGACGAGCTCATCGGCGTGAGATAGCAGATAATCAGCGAGTCCATTGATGCCCAAAGCCTGCAGCCTACGCAAGGACACGATGCCCAAATCTGCTGGTTCGGATTTGGCGTCTTTAGAATCCTGCCCGGCTTCCGACTTCGCGCATATCAGCGACAGCATTGGCAGGTTGATCTTGATACAACCCCAGTCGATCAGCCTTTCGAGTTCTGCGAGACTCATCGCATGGCCCAGTGAGGCAAACTGGACTGGATAAGCCCTCAACCACGCCCAGGCTCCCACATTGCTCTCTAATCCTGGCATCAGTCGTGAAACGTCTTCCAGACCGTCGATTGTGGGCACCAGATCCGTCGAGGCATCATCGGCCAGGGTCTTGAAGTCGGATTCCGACAGGTTGTCGACGATTGCTTTGACGAGGGACTGACGGGCCTCGCTTCCTTCAAACACACTGCCCGCGCCCTCAGTGTCCTTAGCGTCGAAAAGCCTACGGAAAAGTTTGGGTTCAAGTCGGTACACGGCGTGAACAAATCCATCCGCTTCTGTTCGGCTCAAAAGCTCGCGCACTGCGATGGCCATTCGTTCGGTGTGTTCGTTAAGGCCGCTCCTCAGTACATGGCTTAGCTGGACGTCTGCTGAGGTAGTTGCGAGCAAGGTCGGGCGGGCGCTGAGACAAGCGATCAAATCGACGATGATCCCCCTTCCCTCGTCGAGCTCGTCGCTCTTAAGCTTCTCCAGCACGGTACTCGGGCTGTCGACAGGTGTGGCTACCTCGGGCAGCACGCCACGTCTCAGCGACAGGATCAGATCTTTGTCACCAGGGGTCAGCGATCCCTGATAGAAGTAGCCTAGGTAGTCGGTGTAGTCGGCATCGAGAAAGCCATGCTGCATTAGATAGCTCACGACGTCCAAGCCCGGAAGATTGTGTCTTACGACGTCTCCATAACCTTTCTTGACCGCGGTCTTGAACGACATCCTGATGACCTGATCCGATTGTCTCTGCACCTCTGCGATTTCGTCCGCGATGGTGCTAAGTCGCCGCCCAAGCAAAGCATGGCGCCGCTCATAGGATGTAGCGGTGAGCAGCTCAGCCTTCGAGACATTTCGAGATGAGTTTCTGGCGCGCCCGTAGTGATCCAAGGCAGCCATTGAGAGTGGCCCGGCTTGATTCATTAATACGTCGAACACCTCGTCGGTCACGAACTGCTTCTGCGTGTACTGGGTACCAGTGATTTGGACATGGGTTGCCGTGTCCATTTCGGCCAGTCGAAGAAGCGTGAACCAGACGTAGGCCCTCAGCTCAGTGACATTGTTGGCCAGTTCGGAGACTCGGTCATCTCGCTCACGTCGCAACTCATCAAGCCGCCTGGCGAAGGCGCTGTTCTGCTGGGTTTTCCAAGCATCGAGGCCCCTGATGATCGTATAGATCGCTCCCCGTCGTTTGACCAGGTCGGCATACGCGCCGGGATGCAGATTTCGAATGGCGACAATCGCAAACAGCTTGTCAGGCTCTAGGCGTAAGCCGCTGGCAAGGATATTTGAGAACATATCGAATTCATTGACGATATTTTTCACCAGCCGGAGGTCATCGATGTAGTAACAGACCGTCTCCACCAGTCGACGGTCGAGGTGTTCGCCCAAGGGTTTCGATTTGAAGGTTCGAAGGTTCAGAAGCTCCATCATCTTTTCTTGGGAGTTTTCCGAGTTGATGACGGGGATCACTGGGACGATGAGGTCAAAAAACTTGGTTTTCTCGCCAACGACGAACATTTCATCGCGCAGCGCGTAGACGAAATAGACAGGTCGTTTCACCTGAGGTGATTGCTTGATGATGAAATTGATTTCCCGCAATCGGGTGAACACGTCATGAATGCCGAATCGGTCGAGATCCTCAATGATCACCACGTCAATGCTGCTTCGCTCAAAGCAGTAAATGATCTCATCGATATTTTTGTGCAGAACGGAGCCATGGTGAGTGGTCTCCAATTTGCCGCCTTTGAGTGTCAAACCATCAATACTGAACAGCGAAAAGAGCCTCAGGCACGTGTGGAGCAGGTGTATGCAGCCTAATGCTGCGATCCCGACTGCGAGCGAGCTCGGGATCCACAGCAACCATTCCAGGAGCCAGGCCGGTTCAATCTTCGGCAGCTTCTCTGCCACAGGAACGTAAAGCCTCAGCGCCGCTAAGGCGAGGAGGCCATAGCAGAGTGTTTTCCACCAGATCTTCAGGCCTGAGGCCTGGTCGATCCTCTTAAGGCGGGTCTTGGGAAGCGTCTTTGCAGGGACGGAGTAAAGTAGCTGCTGGACGATCGTCTCCTCGATCCGAGCAACGAGATCGGATTCAGCCTTGTTTTCCTCGGATTTAGATTCCTGCCCTGCCTTGGCAGAGGACTCGGTTGAGCGCGGAGACTCCGAGGCCAGGTCGGTATCGGTAACAAGCTCATACGCCCCAGCGATCTCAGTGTCCTTGCCGAACGTTGCCAGTGAAACAAACGCGTAGACGAACTCAGGGTGGCGATGGACGAAGGTTCGAAGCACGCTGCTCTTCCCTGCTCCGTACTCACCAGTGATCGCGATGTTCCTGACCTGATCGTTCCTCAGACCGTTTAGTAACTCGCGTTCATAGCGCTGGATCTTCCCAGGTTCAATGAGTACAGGGGTTAGCGGCTCAAACAGGATTTCATGAGTGGGCGCGGCCAAGAACGCATGTGCGGCCTCATAAGCACTGACGGCCGCGCGTGGGTATCTCTTCAAGGCGGCTAGCTTGCAGCGAGTCTCATTGCTCCAGGCGTTATAGGCATCTAATGCCCGGCGAAAGATGGCGCGCAATCGAATGAACATCCGTGTCTCCAAGCAGGCTGGCGGCTACCAGGCATTCATCTGCCGAAGACTGAATGATCGATCTTGGGTCTGAGCGGGAAGGTGAACTTCCGGTGAGCCTAATACGAGGGTTGGAATGATAGCTCACGGCCATCTTTGCCCGCGAACGCTTTATTCACCCGGTAGTAGCTTCGCCCAGCTGTTGGCCTGTCGTTCAGCAACCTAGATCAGCCGTCGGACGTTTAGCGTTCGAGAGCCTCTCATCCCGCATACGCGCTATCCGTCCCCGGGAGCTCATTTCATAGGCTTACGACCGCTACTAGGCACTGACGCCTTGAACGGCGTTTTCTTCGGCGGCTTGTATTTACACCTGGGATAGGTTGAGCAGGATTGGAATTCTCCGTACGGCCCTCGTCGCCATATCAGCTCACCAACCTTACAGCCTGGACAGACAGGCCCCTTGGCCTTGGCGGGAGCTTGCGCAGCGGCTGACCCGGCAGCGGCGCTATCGGACTTGTGTTCAGCGGCCGCCGGCTGTGTTATGGCCCGGCCGTTGTCATCACAGGGAGCTACGACACCTTCGTCGATCAACTCCTGCAGGAAAGATGAGCGGCGCCCTGCGACTGTGAACATGGCAACGCTGCGCCTTGCCCTTGTGAGTGCGACGTAGAACAGCCGGCGCTCCTCACTGGATGGAAAGGTATCGCCCTGCGGCATAACCAGGGAGAACAGTGGATCGTCTACTTTTACGCTTGGAAACCCACGCATGACCATGCCCGGAAGAATCACATAGTCGGCCTCATCACCCTTTGAGGTATGCACGGTCTTGAACCTGAACGCCATACGATCGCCAAAACGTTGCTGCCAATCGTGACTCAGGAATTTGGCATCAAGCTTGTAGCGCCCCAGCACGAAGACGTTCACTTTGCCGCCCCGCCCCAAAGGCACTTTCCCCTCGCAGATCTGCTGGTAGAGCCGCTCGACATACTTATCAACCGCTTGGGCTACCTTGTTTCGGTGCCCGACCTGTATAGCCTGAAAGGCCGGCCCGATGGGCGCCGTCACAGAGTTCACATTCTTCTTGAATTGCGCTGGGTTCTTCGACACGAATCGGCTGGAGACGTCACAAATGGCCTGAGGGCATCTAAATGTCGTTTCTAGCCGAAGAACCTGGCCATGGCCGTACCAGGGTTTGAAACCTGTCATTACGGAAACGTCAGCACCCGCGAACCGATTGATCGATTGCCAGTCGTCCCCGACGGCGAACAGAAACCGATTGGGCTGACGAACGAGGGCTTTGCAGAGCCGCGCCCGGGCACGCGATGCGTCCTGATATTCGTCAGCCATAACCAGGTCGTATGGCGACCGGTGACCGGCCTCCAAATACCCTGCAGCCTTGTTAATCATGTCTTCGAAGTCGATGCCGTTCTCAGCTGCCAAGGCTTTGTCCCATTTCTTGAGCACCGGGATCAGCAGGTCTACGAACATGTTGAACCGGTACTTGAAGGCGCCGCTGTCAATCTCAGCCAAGCGAGCTTTCAAGTCCTGTTCCGTATAGCAGTTGCTTTTGAAATGGTTGATGAACGTACGGATCAGTCCAAGCAGGTCGGCATGTTTGATGGGTTCCAAACCATTAAATGGGATCGGCCGATCAGGGTTGGGATCAAGCTTGATGCCCCTGTCGGTGAGCTCTTTAGCCAGATGGGTGAACGCTTCCCCACTGCGGACTTGGTGAGAAAGCGTTTCGATCAGGTGCGTTCCCTTCTGCTTGTGGATCTGACGTTTCCAAGCCACCCCGTCCAGGTATTTCTTGAACTGCTCGGGGGGCTGGCCCTCTGCGTCCAGAGCAAAATGCTCGTGGTAGAGATTTAGACCTGGGTAGAAAAAATCCGGGAAGTACTGACGATGTTCCGCCGTCGCGGTCGGGTGCTCATACTCACGTTCGTACTGGTACTCGACCCCGTTGTAAAAAAGCCAGTTGGCAATGATGCACTCCTCCTGGCTGGCCACCTCCTCGCCTTTTAGGGTGACCAGTTTCCCCTCGCCGTCCGAATTTGTCGTATCGAAGAGCGTGTCATTGCGTGAAAGCGGTAGGTGTCGACCAAACACCAAGCGGAAAATATCCCAGCGCGTACGGAACGCTGGAGACTTATCTTTGAGGTCATCAACAATCTCGGCTAGCTTGGCCAACGCGAGACGCTCTTTGCGTGCCCAAGCGGGTACATGCGGCGTGCTTCCGGTGGCCGAACCGATAATCTTCAGCCCTAAAGAATGGAACGTCATGGCTGCGATCTCGACGCTAGGCCTGCCAAGGCGTTCAAGGGAAGCGTTGGCCCGTGCTTGAAGCTCTGCAGCCGCATCCTTGTTGTAAGCTAGCATGACGATAGATTGGGGGCTGACAATCCCCCGCTGCATGGCATAGATGGCCTTGGCCACCATCGTGGAGGTCTTGCCGGAGCCAGCCGATGCGACAACTTGCACGCGGTTGTCAAAGCACACAACTGCCTCCGCCTGCTCGTCAGTTAAAGGCTTGCTTTCTACCTTGTCGAAAAGCTCCCGGCATTCACGAAGCTCTCGCTCTGTGTGCAGCTTATTGCGCTGCTCCCATGCGCCCGCCCAATCAGACGTCCAGCGTTCAATATCAAGTTCTGCTTGGGCATACCCACTCTTTAGATGAGCCCTCACCTCCGGGGTTTCGAGCAGCTCTCTCAGGGCCGCCACGCTCAACTCTAGGGTTGGTTTGCTACCCAGTAATGCTTGCTGATTTTCATGGGTGAACCAGCGGTGCTTTTGATCAGCTGTTGCCAAAGCGTGGTCAACATCTGCGAGCCACTGGGAAAGCTTGGCATAGTAGGAATCGAAGCGCTGGCAGCGGAATCGTTTGAGGAGATCATCCACCGCCCGGTGCAGAGCCGGAGCTCGTAGGTTCGAGAGACCACCAAAGCGCACACCCGCGTTTGCAGGCCACACGAGTTCCGACCATAGCAAGCGGCGTTTGATTTCAAAGCTCGCGAGCGTTTCAGGGGCTATGTGGTATTGCCGCTCACCGACAGCCACAACAAGACGATCGCTCTCGACAAGCAGACGCCATTTGGCTGATCTAGTCAGCAAGCGCCCTAGCCTGGATGGCGTCCATTCCAAAAACATACACGATTCCTACACCCAAATAGGCGCAATTCTATCCCAATCTTCAGGGCTTTCGGACGGTGCGCATCGACAGGTTCAGATCTCGGGTCTAGCACCATCTCAGATGGTTCCGTGCTGGCGATCTCTGCGATCAAAGACTGATCTTCAGTTTTGTGATCATGCGGCTGTGGTTCTAAAATTAGGGTGTCTCGGAAACGTTTAATGACCTCCAGGCTTTCCGAGCTCATATGAGCGTGTCCAAATTGTCCTGGACAGCGTCTGTTGTCACGGGACAGGCCCACTCAGACCCCGCATTTAGGAGGCTGTAGATCTCACTCGCAGGCTTCGTTAGGTCGCTGTATGAAGCGCGGTATGCAAAGCTCGAACCCAGCTAATGCCACCAGACGATGTTTCCATCCTCGTCGGTGGCAGATCTCACTAACCCGCTGCGATCGCTCGCGGTCACGCCAACGTCAGCGGTATTCATCTGCCAGAACGCCTAAATTGAGTGCTAATTCTCAACGCTAGCGAGATCTGTTGCCGAGCGTCGGAATTCAAGGATCGTCTCTTCGTGGGTCGCCCCCCACTCGCGCATCGCGCTGATCAAGGGCACAAGCGTGCTCCCTAGTTCGGTCAGGGAATACTCTACCTTCGGCGGAACCTCACGATAGATTTCGCGGTGTATGACCCTGTCAGTCTCGAGCTCTCGGAGCTGGAGGGTCAGCATCCTCTGCGTCACTTCTGGCATTAGGCGCCTTAGCTCGTTAAAGCGCTTGGTGCCTGACATTAGGTGAAACAGGATCAGTGATTTCCACTTACCACCTATCACATCGACTGTAAAAGTGACTGGGCAGGCGAAGGCTTCGATTTCGCCATGAGGTACACCCAGCTTCATAAACGCCTCCTAAGTATAAAAAATGTGCCTACTGCACAAAAATGTGCGTACTTACGATATCTGAATGCAAACGTTAGCATGATTCCACCTCCTCCTATATGGAATCCGCTCAATGAGCTTGCTGCTGTCCCCTTACGAAATCAAAGGCCTCAAACTGAGAAACAGGGTCGTTATGTCACCCATGTGTATGCACATGGCTGGTGAAGATGGCTTCGTCACCGATTGGCATCGGGTGCACTATGGGGCGCGCGCTCAAGGCCAGGCTGGCCTGATCTTTCCTGAAACCCTGGCGGTTGCCCAAGATGCACGCATCGGTGAAGGCGACCTGGGCATCTGGAGCGACGATCATGTGCACGGTTTGAAGGGCCTGGTGGAATTGCTCCACAGCTTCGGCGCCAAGGCTGGTGCGCAGATCGGTCATGCTGGTCGAAATGCTGATCTGCCAAACGTGGTTCGCGTGGCGCCCTCGGCTATTCCGTTCACTGAGCAGAGTCCTGTACCCCGGGCTTTGGAAGTGGAAGAAATCGCCGCGCTGGTCAAGGAGTTCGGCAAGGGTGCTCGCCGTGCACTTGAGGCGGGTTTTGATGTACTGGAGATCCACGCTGCACACGGTTATCTGCTTAACGAATTCCTATCGCCGCTAGCCAACACCCGTACCGATGGCTACGGCGGCGATGCCGAACGCCGTTACCGGATCGTTCGGGAAATCATTGATGAAGTGAAGGTAGTGTGGGGTGATCGCCCGCTCTTCGTGCGCATCTCGAGCACCGACTATGCCGAAGGCGGTAACACGCCAGAGTCGTTCTTGGAGTACGGCCGCTGGATGAAAGAACAAGGCGTAGACCTGATCGACTGTAGCTCGGGCGGCATCAAAATGATCAAGGTGAACACCTATCCAAATTACCAGGTACCGGCGTCCGAGCTGCTGCGTAAGGAACTGGCTATTGCCACAAGTGCAGTAGGGCTGATTCAGAGCGGTCGCCAAGCAGAGGAGATTTTGCAGAACGGTCGCGCTGACTTGGTCTTCGTGGGGCGCCAGATGCTAAGGGATCCGTTCTGGGTTCGCTCCGCCGCCGATGATTTGAAGGAGCAAATCGAAATTCCGAAGCCTTACACCCGGTACGGTGCTGTCTGGCTTGATACAAACGCCTAGCCGCACTCCTTCTCTGCGTTCAGCAAACCTCCTCTCATAACCCTGGTATCGGGCACTAGCTACCCTGGTTTGATAGAGGCGCCCTCACTCCAAATGCTCAGATGTGAGGGTGAGTTTGCCGGACGCTAACGCTGTTGAGTACAAGAATGGAGCGAGGTTGAATGCCGGGTAGTCGGCCATCGCCTTGGGGCCAACCCATCGACGGTAGAACAGCCCGCTTTGAGCGTCGGAACGTAACGCTCGGAGGTGGTTGCCGCACCCCGATCGCCACATTGCGGGATGTAGGGCGCTGCCCAGCCTCACTCACACAACAAACCCATGCTCTAAGCGCCTGACAAACTCGATAACCGTGTCAGTTTCCTGCCGGGTCGTGATCATGCTGGCAGGAGCTTTGCCGCAAAACGCTTTGACCGGCCGTGACATCCAGTGCAGGGCTGCATCGGCATCGCCGCCATACAAGCGCTTTGCTGCCTCGAGCACTTCCAAATAGCGAACGTGTTGATCAGGAGGCAAAGTGCTCATGGGTAAACTCCGTCTGCGTTCGTTGTGATGCCAAGCCAGGCTAGCATTTTCTAGCCCGCGGCCAGCTTAGGCAAGCATAGGCCCTATGGCACCGCGGAAAAACGCCTATCAGGTGGCCTGCCGGCTACTAGGTAGACCCTGCAGGTAGGCGATCAGGCACTTCTCTAGCACGGCTGAGCAGAAACGGACTGCCCCCGGATGCGTTTCGAGAACCGAAACTTAGCGATTGTTGTTGGGCTCTCCGGGCGCATTGGCAAAACGCCACTGTGGCTATTGGAGTCCTGCAGACGCTGGGCTAGAGTCTCGGAATCCACCACCGCGGCAACCCGCCGTGAGTCGTCACAAGGAAGAGGCTATGCAGATCCAGTACTTGGAGATTGCGAATTTCCGCAAGCTCCTATCCGTTCGAATCGACCTGGCAAGCACCACCACCCTACTGGTCGGCGCCAACAACAGCGGTAAGTCCTCCGCGATGTTGGCCCTGCGCAAGTTCCTGCTGTCGAAAGCGACCGCGTTCAGACTGCAGGATTTGACCCTTTCCCACCTTGCAACGATTGATGCCACTGGTGCCGATTGGGAGGCTGCTGACGAAACCCTTGAGACCCCTAAGGCTAACGAGTGGGCGAATTGGTTGCCCACGCTGGATCTGTGGGTGGAAGCTTCGCAGGGGGAGCTGCACCACATTAGAGACCTAATCCCCAATTTTGCCTGGAAAGGCGGCCATGTAGGGATGCGCTTCAGGCTTGAGCCCAAAGACATGGCCAAGCTCTTTACCGATTATCGGAAAGAGCGAGCCCGCGTAAAAAAGCTGCAGCAAGAGATCGTGAAGCAGACCGCGGAAGGGAAAACGCCACCCACCCTGCCCCTCTGGCCACAAAGTCTTCACGACTACCTGAATCGGCGGCTAGGTACCATGTTCGTCGTTCGCTGGTATCGCCTCGACCCTACTCAGCTTCAGGCGCCAGATCCCAAAACGCGCCATGCCAAACTGCAACCGCTATCCTCGACCGCTATGGCGCTGGATGCCAATCCGCTCACTGACCTGATACGCGTTCATGAAATCAACGCCCAGCGTGGCTTCGGAGACAGTGCAGAAGAATCTGTCACTGAGGGCAGAGGGGGCTCGGGGAAAAGACTGACAGAGCAATTACGCGCCTACTACAACCGGCATCTGGATCCAGGTGACAGCCCAGACATATCAGATCTAGAAGCGTTGACAGCTATCCAGGCTGCCCAGACTGCGTTCGATTCTCGGCTCACCTCGAGCTTTGCGCCAGCTCTTTTAGAAGTCGCTGGCTTGGGCTATCCCAACCATTCTGATCCCGCCATTAAAGTGGAGACCCGGTTGTCTCCTACAGATGGTATGAACCACGAAGCAGCGGTGCTGTTCGAGCTAGATTCAGTCGCCGGTGCGCCCGGCGCACCTCCCATGCGGTTGCCCGAAACCTCTAACGGGCTGGGTTACCAGAACCTGATCTCCATGATTTTCCAATTGATGGCGTTCCGGGATGACTGGCTGAAAAAGTACAAGGATTCGGAGGAGCGAACCGACGCAGGGGTCGAGCCAATCCACCTCGTGCTCATTGAGGAGCCTGAGGCCCACCTGCATGTCCAGGTGCAGCAAGCTTTCATCAAGCATGCGTATCACGTCCTGAGTAATGACCCGCTGCTGAAGAAGTATCCGAAGCTCAGCACCCAGATGGTCGTCAGCTCTCACTCGAGCCACGTTGCTCATGAGACGGAGTACGCGAATCTACGATACTTCCGGCGGCTGCCGGCAGGAATGGCCGGTGTGCCGGTACCGGTATCGACCGTCTCCAATCTGAGCACGGTGTTTGGGGACAAGAACCGTCACAAGCAAACGAAAGAGTTCGTAACCCGCTACCTCAGGGCCCAACATGCTGATCTCTTCTTTGCCGACGCAGTCATCTTGGTCGAAGGTGCGGCGGAAAGAATGATGCTGCCGCATTTCCTGCGCAGCCACTTCCCTTTCCTTGATCGGTGCTACATCACCATTCTGGATATCGGGGGCAGCCATGCGCATCGCCTCAGGCCCCTGGTTGATGCGCTTGGTATTGTGACGCTGGTAATCACGGATCTCGACGCAGGGCACAAGAAATCAGCTGTACCCGTGAAGCGCAAAGCATCACAGGCGACCAATAACCCTACCCTGCGTAACTGGGTGACGGCGCAGCAGGTTGGACACGATGTCGACACGCTCCTGGATCTGGATGATGAGCACAAGGCTCAACAGATAGACGACCTGTTTGCGATCCGAATCGCATATCAGACGCCCATCAAGATCCAATTGCCCAGCACTGAGAATGAAGCCGAAGCGCTCCCCAATACCTTCGAGGACAGCCTGGTGTTGAGCAATGTGCAGCACTTTAAACAGAAAAAAGGCCAAGGTCTGACCAAACCCTTTGCGGCGGCGCTGCGTGAGTCGAAGACCGCAGATGATCTTGGCAGAGCATTGTTCGACGCGCTTAGGGAGGGTGACAAAGCGAAGTTCGCCCTCCAGGTTTTGGGTGACCCGGATTTTGCGAAGTTGACGGTTCCAGAATACATCCGAGAAGGGCTCGTCTGGTTAGAGGAAAAGCTCAAGAAGAAGAGCAAGGAGCTGCTGATTGTTCCAACGGCCAGTATCGAGGTGACAGAGCAATGAGCATCGTGACTGAGGTACCTGCTGACCCGAAGCGGAACGCGGACGATGTTATCCAGGAGTGCCTTAACCTTGAACATCCACGCAGCTTTTTCCTGTACGCAGGTGCCGGCTCTGGCAAGACTCATTCGCTTGTGATGGCCGTGAAATCGCTCAAGGATCGTGAACGCGAACGCCTGACCTTTGAGGGGCGCCAAATCGCGATCATTACCTACACCAATGCAGCCTGTGAGGAAATCGCTCGCCGCCTCGAGCACGACCCCTTGGTTGAGGTCTCTACAATTCATGCGTTTTCTTGGCGAATGATCAAGGGCTTCAACGACGACATACGTGATTGGTTGCGCATCAAGCTTGCCGAAGATATCGAGGAGCTTGATGACAAGCTCAGTCGCGCCCGGGGGGTTAACAAAACCTTTCTGGCGAACCAGGCCAGTCGGGACAGCAAAGCGCGCCGCTTGGCCAACCTGGACGACATAACTGCCTTCACATATAGCCCTACCGGTGACAACCGAAGCAGGCAGTCGTTGAACCATAGTGAGGTCATCCAGATGGCCGCGGCGTTCATTCCCAAGCCGCCGTTGCTTGACGTCATGGCGGATCGGCATCCGGTGCTGCTGATCGATGAAAGCCAAGATACGAATGGCCCTCTGATGGATGCATTTTTACAAGCTCAAGCCGCAGCTCCCAAACGTTTCTGTCTGGGATTGCTGGGCGATACGATGCAGCGGATCTACAACGATGGAAAGGTTGGGCTGGATGATGCGATCCCGCCGGATTGGGCCAAGCCTGAGAAGCGCATAAACCGCCGTTGCCCGACGCGAGTTGTTGAACTGATCAACGTGATCCGCGCCAGCGTAGATGATCATGAGCAGATACCTAAGCCAGGCGCGGCGCAAGGCACTGTGCGTATGTTCTGCACTCGACAGGTTGCAAGTCTGGACTTTAGCTTGGAAGACCAAATCGCAGAGCAGATGGCAAAAGTCACTGGAGATGCGCAGTGGGCAGCTGGCACGAAAGGCCGCAAGACGCTCATCTTGGAGCACAAAATGGCTGGGCGGCGCATGGGATTTGAGGGGGTATTCTCGCCGCTGTATGAGGTTGAGCACCTTGGTACCGGATTGCTGGACGGAACGTTGCCCATACTTAAGCTTTTCTTCGAACAAGTCGGCCCTATCCTTGAAGCTGCGCAAGCAGATGACTTCGCGTTGATGGAGGCGGTGCGTCTACGCTCTCCACTTCTTGATCCCAAGCACCTGCAGTCGGTATCTGATCAGCTCGACTTGTTGGAGTCGGTTGGTAAAGCCACAGCTACCCTGTGTGAGCTGCTCAGGGACAACGATCCGTCGATAGAGGAAGTATCCCAGATCCTTCTGCAGACTGGCCTACTCGAGCTGCCGGAACGTTTCGTGGAAGCCTTGGCTCAGGGCGCCACGACGGACGACGCGCCGGATACTACAGATCATGATGCGCTTGAGGTTCATGCGTATCGGGTTGTGCTAGGTCGCCCCTATTCGGAGATGGCAGCATTTGCGGGTTATGCAAATGGGCTGTCGCCGCTTGACACCCACCAGGGCGTCAAGGGGCTGGAGTTCCCGCGGGTAATGGTCGTGCTTAACGATGATGAAGCACGCGGATTTCTGTTCAGCTATGAAAAGCTGCTAGGCGTAGTGCCTGCGTCTGCAAACGACGTGAAAAACCAGCTCGCTGGTAAGGACGATTCTCTTTCTCGAACACGACGACTTCTGTATGTCACCTGCAGCCGCGCTGAGGAAAGCCTGGCAATCGTGGTCTACACCGCTGAGCCAGAGGTTGCCAAGGCGAGCGTCATCAAGGCCGGCTGGTTGAAGGCGGACGAGATCGTGGTGCTTTGAGACGGAATGTAGCGCTGTGAGACTGCTCCGTCAGGCACGACGCTGCATCAGGGGGAAGTAGCTAGTGACACCCTCGTTACGTTTGGTACCACAGTATTACGGCATACCGAATACCAAAGGTAACGGGCGACTATCCCCCTCTCCTCGTAAGCTGCAGGCCAGACGGTGCGTAGGTGTTGGCTTGATTTTTGCTCTGCTAAGGCATCCCTTCGTAGAGCATTTTTCAATGTTCAACCTCAACGCTGTTCAGATCAATGCAAGAGTCCGCAGCGCTAGCTGTGGCAATGCATTGCCGTCTGGAGCTATGAGGGCCTACCTTCGTCGAACCTTTTCGCCATCCCAGGTGGAGCTAAGACGAATGCCTGCCTGCGTGGCAGCAAAGCAAAACGGTTTCTGGCAGATAGTCAGGTAAATCCCTTCCGCGAGCATCCACCTCGCGGTGAGGAGTGATCCCGCATCACTCAACCCATTTCCTGATAATCCTCCGGTATGCCCGCCAAGGCGCTTACTGCGGAGTTCTGCACTCGGAAGAAACGTGATGAGCAACGATACAGCCTTATTGGTTATCGATTTACAAAAAGAAGACGGCTTTTCTCTTGAGCGCTTTGACCAGGTGGTCGAGAACGCAGCCGCGTTGATAGACACCGCCCGAAATCTCGGAATCCCTCTGTTCTATACCCGCCATGTTAATGAGGCCCTAGGTGATGACCTGATGCTTGGTGAGCCCGTGGACGGTCATGGCCAACCAACTACCTACCTCGACGGCACTTATGCAATTGAGATTCTCGATGCGCTTGCTCCAATCGAGGGCGATGTAGTAATCGATAAGCACCGTTACAGTGCATTTCACGGAACTAGGTTGGCTCAAATGCTTCACCGCAGGGGGATCAAAAATCTTGTTGTAATAGGCGTCCTGACCGATGTCTGTGTAATGACCACTGTTTTCGACGCATACCAGCACGATTTCAACATAACCATTGTCAATGACGCTTGTACCGCCACCACATTAGCCGCTCATTATTCGGCTTTGTTCATTCTTTCCAACTGGGTCTACGGGCTTGAGATCTTTTCTACGGAGCAGTTGATAAGGCGCTTACGCAGTGAGCCAGCGACCTCATTGCTGACTGCTGAGCCTGATCATCTTGCGTTCCAGCCTGAGGCGTTTGTAGAGGCTATACAGCGCCTTGAAAAGAGCCTTGTCAAAGAGATCTGATTGGAGAGTCAAAATGAAAGTAGAAAATAGAAGTATTGATTTCGTTCCCGAAAATGAGCGCTACGGCAAGCCTCGCTCGTTGTTTTTTGTGTGGTTTGGTGCGAATGCCAATATCACGACCGTTGCGGCCGGCGTATTGCCAATCAATCTAGGGCTTAACCTCTTTTGGAGCGTCATCTCTATTCTGGTGGGGTCAATGATTGGCGCAATCTTCATGGCTTCGCACTCCGCGCAGGGGCCAAGATTGGGCATTCCTCAAATGATCCAGAGCCGGGCACAATTCGGCGTCTTTGGTGCAATCGTACCATTGCTTTTCGTCATGATGATTTATCTCGGTTTCTTTGTCAGTAATACGCTGCTCGCCGCTCAGGCCATCGTAAACGCGAGCCCATTGAGCAATGAGACCAATATCGCGCTGCTAGGTGCGGTTTGCTTCCTCGTGGCTTTATTTGGCTACCAACTGATCCATCGCTTCCAAAAGATCCTGTCATTGGTATCGATAGTAGTTTTTGGCATCGCCAGTTACTACGCTCTCACCATGGCAATTGAACCTGGACAGTGGACACTGCAAGGTTTTAGCTGGGTAAGCTTCCTAGCGTCGGTGAGCATTTCAGTGACTTGGCAACTGTCGTACGCCCCCTATGTGGCCGATTACTCGCGCTACTTGCCCACGCAGACATCTAGCCAGCAAGTTTTCTGGTACAGCTACCTCGGAACGGTGATTGGCGGGAGCTGGATGATGATTTTGGGAGCGGTGCTTGCAAAGAGCATGGCTGGCTTTTCGGATAACGTGGGCTTGAATCTGGTTGGCGTACTGGGGGGTGGCACTATTCTCACCTTTGCGTTCGTACTGTACGGTCAAATCGCGATTAACGTTTTCAACCTGTACGGGGCCTTCATGTCGACCGTGACGGTAGTAGAGCCCTACTCAAGATTGAAGGTGACGCCTGGGGTACGCGCCGGCTTCATGCTGGTCATTTGTGCGGCAGCGACAGGACTATGCACTCTCGCACAGGATGACTTCCTTCAGTTCTTCCTCAACTTCATCTTCTTCATGAGCTATTTCCTCATCCCTTGGACAGCAATCAACCTTGTGGACTACTACGCCCTACGCAAAGGCGTCTACCAGATCGCAGATATCTTTGAGCCGAATAGCATCTATGGGAAGGTGAATTGGATAGCCATCACGGTGTTCCTCACAACCATCATCCTCGAAATACCCTTCATGAGTACCTCGCTCTACGTAGGGCCGGTAGCTCAACAGCTGGAGGGCATTGATCTGGCTTGGGCTGTAGGTCTTATCTTCCCCGCAGTCGCTTATTACTGGCTCATGAAACGCCGTAAGACTCCGATGTCTACACTCGCCAAAATCTAAGAAGCGCTGTAGCGCCCTGAGCATACGACTTGATTGATTGCTCAGGGCGCATTGCCTGCCGGGAAAATGAAATCTGCGTCGTCTACCCTCATCGCTTCGCTTTGCTCCTGCAGGTCATTAGTGCCTGGCTCCAGTGAAGCCGCGGAGCAATCCCGCCAAGCTATCCCGCAGACGTTGCCGCAGGCTTTGCTTTGCTGCTCTGCCAATCCTCTCAAGTCTTTCAATCCTGGCAATCATCCGTGCGATGCCAAGTCGCGCACGTTGTCGGCGTCCATTCCTTCTCATGAGCCGGTCTCCAAATGTCCCAATCCGGTTACTCGAAACACTAGTGGTGGATTGGTCACCGTACCATTTGGCGCGCCCGTGGAACCAGCCACGAGTAGAAAGGGTGTTACCCCTCACCCTCAATAACTGTATGCACATACAGTGCTATTGAAATCTCACGGAAAATGAGAGCCCGCCTGATCGAGCAGCACCATGGTCAGCTCTCAATCATTCTCATCCGGCCCAATGCCAGGCGTCGCAGGGCCTGCAGCCATTCTTCAGGGATGGGCGTTCATCTAGAAATTCTCGTCGAAAAGGTCGGTCAGGTGGCTAGGTGTGGGGATGAAATAAAAAAAACTGTATGGATAAACAGTTGTCGGCAGGTGATTGCCCCAGTCGGCCGCTCAAGCGTTAACAACGTCAGCCTCGTGCTGCGCACCAGGTCGCTCAAGCGTCTCCACGGTAGGAGCCGGAAACTGAGCTGACCTACTCTGCTTTATTCCACCCCTGCTCGAGCGTTCTGCCCACGCCCCTTCCTTCGCTCTCCGAATTGATCAAGCCAGCGTCACTGCGCCGGGGCGTGAGCGTCTAATACCCTACGCAACTGAGATTTCGCCAATCCTAGCGAGCGGCGCCACAACTGAAGAACTTAACAAACCTACGAATATCAGCGCAGCCCGAATCCCATCCGCGCGAGCTCACCAAGTAGCTCTTCACGCCCATGCAGGCTCGAAACACTCCGCAGCCTACTTACCACTTGCTCTGACCATCCTGAAGCCTTCATGCCTTCGCGTTGATAGAACACGCCCAGGCGGTCATCGTAGTCCGCGAGAGCGCCCTCCTCACCGGCTGTCGTGTAGGTTTCGTGATGCAGCACGGCTACCTGCGGCAGCCGCGGCTTCACCTGGGCAGGTCGGTCAAGGGATGGGTATCCGACGCACATGCCGAAAACTGGATAAACCTGAGTAGGCAGCGCCAGCTCTTTGGCTACGCCTTCGATGTCGTTACGGATGCCACCGATGTATACGCTTCCAAGCCCCAGCGATTCCAGTGCAACGACGGCGTTTTGCGCCGCCAGTGCTGCATCGATGGTGCCGAGCAGCAAGGTTTCCAGGTAAGGCAGTGCTTCCAGCTCAACCCCCTGTTGCTCCGCGATGCGAGACACTCGGGACAGGTCTGCAAGCCAGACAAGAAAGAGCGGCGCTTGATGGATGTAGGCCTGATTACCGGCCAGGGCGGACAGGCGCTTTTTACGATCGACATTTTGAACGGCGACGACACTCCAGACCTGCAGGTTTGAGGACGTAGACGCAGACTGAGCGGCTGCGATTAAAGTCTCGATGGTACCCGCAGGCAGAGGTCGGTCAGTGAAGGCCCGGACGCTCCGGTGATCAAGGAGCTGCTCGATGATCTCATTGCATTGAGTGAGCGGCGAAATGTCAGGCGTGCCGTAGCGTGCGGTGAGTTTTGAGTGGGCTGTCATGAGCGTCCTCCAAAAAGGCCGAAGGCTATCAAATAGATGTCGGGGTAACACGCCCAGGAGGCCAAGTTTCATTTACCATGCGATCCAATCCGGGCACGGCCAGCCCAAACATCCCAGCCAGGTACCTTTCGTTTGGTAGCAAAACCACTAACCGCCCGCGAGGTTTATCAAGTCCTGCGCGACATCTCTCTTGGGGTTCGTACCATGCGCCGCTTGGGCGCACAGTCTTGGTCTGAAATCTACTGTGGCCAGATGACCATTGAGAGCGATGGCTGGGTGCTCACGTTTTACAACGACTGCGACGCCCTCGATTACTGCGACAGCTGCTACAGCCCTGATGGCCGCGCATACGTTTTCAATTCCTCGCAGTCTTACAGCACTGACCCTGTAGAGTTATTGAGCACTTGGGAGCATGCGCAGCTTGAAAAGCTGTTGAGTGCCTCGTAGCCGACCATAAGGGAGCTACGCGGGTTTGACTTACTAGACGGTCGGCTAAGGCCGCTAAGATAATCAGCTCCTCATCGCGGTGATTGCCCATGGACGATTTCGCCAGCCGTTTTTCTCAGCAGGGTTATGAACCCCACGCCGACGACCGCGCTCACCTTCTGAAAGCATTGATTGAACAGCTCGGCAGCCCAAGTGACGCTCCTCGTCTTCGACGTCTCTATGACTCAGTGATCGATGCTGCAGGTGATGGCGCCGATGAAGGCATCTTGCGGCATGCGACGCAGCTAGCGGACTTAGTGGCTTCGCGCGTCGAGCCGGAGAACGGATGCCTCGTTTACTACTCATGTTCCAATGCATGGGCCGAGCTGAGGAGGCTGGAGGTGCAGTCATGGGAAGACGATACCCTAGACCACCCTGCTCTGCTCAAACAGCTTTATTTCCTGCGCGCCTCTGTACAGCACTCAGGATTTAAAGAGCTGGCACCAATGCTTCGCTCGAGAATCCATTGCAATCTAGGCAATGCGCTCAGGGCGTGTGGGCGTTGGATTGAGGCGCTCAGGGAATGGCGCAATGCCTTGGAAGACAATCCGATCCTGGGTATGGCGCTGGGCAACCTTGGCATTGGCTTGGCTCAATACGGCAGTGCGCTTTACGACCCTAGTCACACCTATTGGCTCCTTGTGCATGCCCAGCGCAAGCTGGCATCAGCCATCGAGGGTGGCGTGGGCCGTGATGGCGCGACCTATCCTGAAGCGATAGAGTTTTTCAAAAGGCATCACGACAGGCTGGTCGAGTCCGTCGACGACGATGGTAACGCAGAGCTGTTTGAGCACAGCCTTGGCTCCTCGAAGGAGGAAAGACGTTACCGGAGATGGTGCCTTGAGGAACAGTTGTTCCTCAATCCCATGAACGACCTAGGAGCGTTCCCCGCCGCCGCTCAAGACGTCCTAAGGTTACCCGGGCATGATGCCAAGGCCGGAATCACTTACCTCGGCTTTTACAACCAACTGAAGCAGGAGTACGGGTTCGCTCGTCATTGTCTCTATTTGGGGGATCACGCCAAAGCCGGTCATGTGGCGGACAGGGGCATGTCACTCGCCTCCAATTGCGATTACGCGCTCTATGGCATGGGTCTAGAGCAGATCAAGACCGCCTATCGCAGCGCTTATTCGTTGCTGGATAAGCTTGCCTACTTTATCAACGCCTACTGGAAGCTGGGCATACCCGAGAAGGCGGTAGGCTTCCGGACTGTATGGTTTAAATCGGACAAAAATAGCCGCCTACTCCAGCCGCGGGTTGTGCGTGATGAGTTCGTATCCACGCGGAATCTTCCGCTTCGCGCGCTGTATTGGGTATCCCAGGACATCTATTCCAAGGAGCTAAAAGATGTGGCTCGACCTGATGCTCAGGCGCTTGATGAATTGAGAAACCACCTCGAGCACAAGTACGCCAAAATCGTGGACTCTTGCCATTGGATTGGCGAGCCTTCAGGGCTCCGGAGTGATCACTTGGCATTTGTGCTCGATAGGGATGACCTCTCTGCGAAGAGTCTGTTGATGCTGAAGCTGTCCAGGGCTGCGCTTATCTATCTGTGCCTGGCAATGCACTTTGAGGAATCGCAGCATAAGCTTGATGGCCCGGTTGGGGAGTTGCCAGTCGAGGACTACCCGGACGACCTCAAAACCTGAGGCTGGCGGAGATTGCTCCGTCATCAAATTTGGCTGAACCAGCCGACAGAGCGAAATTTTGGGTTCGCCGGCCGGAGGTTAGCCTCATCGATTAGGTCAGCAATTCGTGTTGCGACTGCTGAGGATGAAATTGCTCAGCATCGCGTTGAGGTGGGGTACGAATTGTAGTGATGGCTTGGACTTCAGCCCCTATACTCAACGCACCACATACAGGAGTGTCAAATGTCCAGACTCGCAGAATTCCGTGCCCTTGAGCAACAACTAGCTGCTCAGCTCGCCGAACTTGAGTCCCTCAAAAACGATGATGGCCTGAAACGCGAAATCGAATTCGAGAAAAAGCTTCGTGATCTGCTCAACCAGTATGGTTACAGCCTGCGCAATATTGTGGCCATTCTTGACCCACAAGCTGCCACCCGACGTGCTCCAGTCGTTGGAGCTGAGAAGAGTAGCCGCAAGCCGCGCCAGCTTAAGGTTTACAAAAACCCTCATTCGGGAGAGCTCGTGGAGACCAAGGGTGGTAACCACAAGACCCTAAAAGAGTGGAAAAGCCAGTATGGCTCCGAGGAAGTCGAGAGCTGGTTGGCTCAGTAAATCCTCCTAAAAGAAAAGGGGCCCTTGTGATGGCCCCTTTTTTTGGGGGGCTAGATGATCGATGAATGCCCCCAAGCGCCTCGAAAACCATCGACACGAACCGTACCAAAGCCCCACCCGCTAGCGCACCAACTCCAGCTCCTTAATCCGGATGGCCATGGCCGAATCCGAGACACCGAATTGCTGGGCCAGTGAAACCAGGTTCTGGTTGTTGAACCGGGAGCACCGCGCCAGCGCCAGCTCGCGCTCACCGGAGTCTTTCGACGCGTAAAGCCAAGATCCGCTCTCTTTCGTCAGATAGCAGCCACGCTATCGAAACTCATGGTATTTCCTGTCCTTCGACCAAGGAACATAGCGGACTGGGTCGGTCTCGGTGCTGAAGCGGACTCCCTGGATTTTGTGAATCACAATGCCGTCTCGAGCTAGGCGCAGGCTTGGCTCCGGCGGAGGTACAAGAGGGACGTACTGGGAGGACTGATCTGAGTCTTTAGGTTCGGCTTCCCAGAACTCTGGGTAATACACCCACCTATCTTCATCCGACTCCCAGAGACTCACATACTCAGCCTTTTCCATGTCATCCAGCCGCTCTACACCACTTGCTTTGTGGAAAAGAATGACGTTTTGCCCTGGTGACGTATCCTGCTGCACCTGCGCAGAGGGGAACAAGATACCGTCGAGATTCAGCTTTTCATGGGTTGCTAGGAAATCGGCAATAGCTTGCGTGATCAGATACCCGCTTTCCGCCGAGTCCGGCATGACTGGCATGGTCAGCTGCCGCTGCAAGTCTTTCAAAAACGCGCATCGTTCGGTGAGGCTCCTGCGAATTGGATTGAAGTAGCTCAACCCCCGGTGCGGACGCATTGAAGCCAGGTCGTTCAGGTTGAGAAGCCGCAGAGGCCGGATTACGTCGAACCGCGCGGTAACCACCATGCTGCCAACGGGAGGGCGCACCTCCGCAATCGCCGTGTGGTCATCTGTTGCGCCGTAAAAAACTGAAATCCCCTTGGCGTTCATTCGGCCAGGAGATCCCTTGCCTCCTGGTACCGGGCCGAGATGCTTTTCAGGGTGAGCAAGCGCTTCCTCCATGCTCTGCTCATTCTGGAACACCCTACCCCGTTGGAATGACGAGATCTGATAACCTTGGCCTGCGATCACAATGGGTGACCGGTCGTCCTTCGAGCGCAAATCTTCTATGCCGTCGAAGACCATAGTCAGGATTGACCCCACCAAGGGGTTTGCCAGCCGGGATTCAAACTGCAGGCTGTGCTCCATTTTTCGCCAGCCTACAGTCAGCTCCGACGATGCCTCTGTTTCCTCTTCGAAGTAAGGATCGTCATCATCTGGAAGGCTCCAAGAGTCGAGCAATCGCTCATGGATGTCAGAAAGAAGGGTCTCATCGGAACCCAGCATGCGCTCCAGAACGTCATACAGACTTTCACCGATCGGTGGGTAACCGTGATGAATCACTGAGCCAGGTTGTTGGATAGCCCGGAACGAGGCATGGATTGCTGTTTCGCAGAGATCTACCAGCTCTTCCATGTCCATGACAGGAAGCTCTCGGTCGCAGTAGTCACACTCGCTGATCTCGTTGTCCGAAGCGTGATGCTGCAGGAAGGTTTCGGTAAGGCAATCGGTACACACCACTTGACGCATCACTTGCTCCTTGGCTGCATTCCACCGCACTTGTCTACGGCCAGGCGAAGGCCTCTCGCTAATTTAAGCACTTACCCATCGGGCGCAGCCCTTGCCAATGGTTAGGAGCTGCTAATTCGACTGAACCTCAGCTCTTCAACGGCCCCAAGTCAATCGCTAGGCAGCGAAGGTCAGTGACCTGTGCAACCATGGTGTTGCTGGCTTCATGATGCGTGAATGTTCCCAAGAAATAGAACGTGAAGTACCGCACTAACCGCGCCTGCTCGAGAAGCTCATTCACATAGCGCCTCGATCGGTGCTGAGTCATCACTTCATCTGAGACGTGGAGGAAGGCGTCCTTATCCGCGACCTTGTCAAAGAAACTGAATACGAAACCAGCCCCTTCTCTCCGCTCAATGCGTCCTCCACCGTTGTAGACGTACCCTGCAGTATCAGGCCTGGCCCAAACCACCTTTTTGAAGTACGAACGCAGCGGAATCACGCCCCGCCCTGCTACGTTGATGGTCACCTCGGGGAAGAGGTCTTTCAGGGTGTCGCGGCTCTCCTGGTAGTAATCCACTAGCTCTCGAAGATCGCGGGTACGGTGCTTCCGATCGGTACGGGAGCCTTCTGTGCCACCACCGTCCCGTCGACGATGGGGTTCCGCCTCGTCGTTGCCTGGAGCGACTCGAGGTGGACGTACTACTGGTTCTTCTGGCTGCGTAGGAGGAACAAAGATATCAATGACTGAGGTTAGATGGCGTTTAGCCAAACGGGTGCGCGTCTGCAACTCCGTTTCTCCTGGCAAAGGTGCATCGCTCCCCTCGTCCTCATCGGGCAGCACCCACTCGCACTCCGCATGGTGAGCATAGTGCTCGTTGTCCTTGTAGTGCGGAGATTTGACACGCGCTTTTTCGGTCGGGTGGATGTCGTAATTGACGCCTGTGATTTTAGGAACCACCTTGAGAGCCCTGCATTCGGGCGATGAGCACTGGAACAGAAAGCGGCTGCGTGGCTGGTTTTGATTGAAATAGGCCTGGCGTGCACCGCCTATGGTTAACTCCTCGCCCAACTCCACACAGTATGCCCGGGTGATCCTTCGCTTCGTTCGCATCGGCAGCCTCAACGCAAAAGCTTGAGACTAACGCGTGGTGCGTGGAGCGCCAAGGCTTGAGATAGAGCTGTTAGCTAAGACCTTGGTCGAACAGTGTCATCGGGAAAATGACATCGGCCGAGGGCGTGGCGGGTTCACGATGTCATTGTGGTCAGAGTTGGAGGTTCTGAGGGCTGCCTCCATCATGGAGTACTAAACGATATTCTCCTGTTGCGTAATTCCCAGTACGCCGCAGGATTTGCGTTCACAGCCCCCCGCTCTTCCAAACCGATCAGCCGCTCAAGCAACTGTTTCGACAATTCGGTCGGGATGGCGGGGCGCTCAGTCTGCCTACCGGAGACTACTCAACTTCATCATCGACCTCTGGTTGCGGCTGAATCCAGCCGCGGCTAATGAAGAAGCTGAAAACATTCGCAAATTGGGAATATGCGCTTCTGCGGACAGCTTCGTGGAAAAACCTGTCCTTTGCTTGATTACTTGGCAAATCATGGGGGCCGGCGTCTCGGAGCAGTCCCAACACAAGGCCCTCAGTGGCGGCAGCATTCCAGCATTGACTGTTGCTCATGAGTGTAGCCAGGAGAAGGTCAAGCTGTGGACTTGTGAGCCTTCCGGAAAATGGTGCAAGGAGACTGCGGAAACGGATCTCTGACCCCCTGAAACTTCCTGAATCGCCGTAGCTCGAGACAGCCCGATCCCAGAGTTCTGGAATCGGCGATGCGCTGATCGCCTGCTCAAGATGAGCTTCACTCATGTCTCGGATCACGCTCAGCAACCCTTCTCGCAAGGCAGGTACTGAAACGCCAGCGAGAGTCCGATAATCAGGCGCATTCGTAGGGTCAAAATTCGCGACGGTTTCAACGAGCGCGGTTTGAGTTGGAGGCTCCAGTTGTGGCCAGAACGCGGGGAACACCGCCAGCAGGGAAATTGCCCGAGGGCGTGAGGCAGGCTCAGCGCTGTCAATGAGCCTCAGGATTGCTGTGCAGATGTCTGGCCAAGCGTCAGGAGCCCTATTGCGCAGAGCCATCAAGGTATGCGCAATTTTCTGCTGGTGCGTCTCCCACTCCGGAGGAGTTCCTTTCAATAAGGACTTGCCCAAAACTGTGCCGAAATTTTGCACATTCTGCGTCTTGATTCGCTTCAAATACCGCTGATCAACATATTCATGGATCTGATCAGGGGATGTCGGAAACCCAGCTGACTGGACATCCAGGCTGTAAATGTCATAGATCGCCTTTCCTTGGCGCGGCTCACGCGACAGAACGCAATCGATGACATTGACAAGGTGAAGCCTAACCAGCTCTGGTGATGGTTCAAAAAGCTCAGCTTCGGCTGAGAATGCAGGGTGTGCGCACAGATGCCTATCTAGTCGCAAGCGGTGTAAATGACGCTTGGCGATCGGGTCAAGAACCTGCGTCGTGTCCGTAGCGTGATCAAGAATTTCACCTTCCAGGGTCAACAATTTAGGAATATTGTCAGCCGCAGTGGCAGCGTCCCATTGTTTGATGAATTGAGCAGCCGCTGCATCTCCTTGTGCGCTGATCTCACGATACTTGGCGATCAGATCGTAGGCTAATGCAACCCAAAGTGAAGTGAGTGACCCCCGTAGTGCCCCGGCTTTGTAGGCTTTGACAGCATCGAGAAAGTAACGTTTGGAAGCGGGATTTCGAATTCTTGTGACTAAGATGTCTAAATCTACAAAGCCAATATCCATGTACCCATGCCCTGCCGTATCGAAAACTAGCGCTAAGGTCGCCCAAGTATCCTCGCGTCAAAATGGGACTATCCGCTGTCGACGACACGCTGCCCAGCGAGGAAAACGAATTGGTATCTGCTTTGCGATTATCCCAGGCCGATAAAGCCGCGGCCATTGAACGATCGGATAATGGCCGGCTCCCCCTGTAGCATGCTCGCTCTGCAGATTCGGGGGGTATCCTGAATTCAAGGAGGGGCGGTTTCAGAGGCCGAGTGCAGCACTGGGCTATTGTGTTGGAGAGGAGGTATCCTGATTCCGCGCCATCATCTGCATCATCATTTCGATTGGGTATTTAGAACTTAAGCGCTGGCGCAGCCGAAGATCCAGTTCATAGACAATGGCGTCCTGTTGCTCCTGACCAAGGCCAGACAGGCCTTTCCCCCTTGCGCCAGCCAGCCCCACGACGATAACCACCCAACTAGGCAGCGAAGCCTGCCGAACCCCATTTTTTCAAAATCTGGCGAGTTTGTTTGTATCCAAAGCATAAGCGCAGCCTTCGGCTGCGAAGAAGGCGATTCCCCCTCAGCCCCTGCGGGGCTATGCAGGTGCAAGCCAGACAACGTTTCTCTGAATTATCGCGATAAAGCCATCGTCGATGGCTTTTACGAACCTCACTTGGTACCGAAGCCATTGATACCTGTCAGCGATGCCTCGGGCACCGTAGTTGCCGTGGGTGAAGGCGTCAGCCGATTCAAGGTGGGTGACCGCGTCAATTCGCATCTCTACTCGCGCTGGATCGATAGGGAGCCTGGGCCGGACGAACCAGCGTACTGCTTCGGCATGCCATTGCCAGGTGGCTTGGCCGAATTCATGATCATCCATGAACAAAGCGCTGTACGTGCGCCGGACAACATGACCGACGAGGAAGCATCAACCCTCCCGATTGCAGCGCTGACCGCATGGTATTCGCTGGTTGACTATGGCCAGATTCAGCCCGGCCAGACGGTGCTGGTGCAAGGCACCGGAGGGGTATCGATTTTTGCCGTGCAGCTGGCAACCGCACTGGGCGCCAAGGTGATCGTAACCTCAAGCAGTGACGCCAATCTGGAGGCGGTGAGAAAGCTCGGCGCCGTGGCTGGGGTGAACTATCGCACCTTCCCGCGCAGGGAAGAGGAAGTTCTGAAACTCACCGACGGCAAAGGCGTCGACTTGCTGCTTGATGTGGCTGGAGGCGAGGGTTTGAACCAGTCCATTCTGGCAACCAAGACCGCCGGCAAGATCGCTCAGATCGGCTTCCTCACCGGTCAGTCCACCTCGCTGAGCCTCATGCCGCTTATCTTCCGCCAGACCACGATTCGTGGCATTGCGGTGGCACCTCGTTCGTCCTTTGATCGCATGAACCAATTCCTGAGCGAACACGCGATTCGCCCGGTCATCGATCAGACCTACTCGTTGTACGACGCTCACAAAGCCTTCGAACACCTGGCACGAGGCGCCTTTGGCAAAGTAGTTATCAAGGTCTCCTGACTCGTTTGTTCTGACCTCGGATGGCAAGGATCCGAGGCTGGCCGACGGCGCCCGGCCAAATCCCTTACTTGCCTAAAATTGTACTCTGCGAAAGGCTGCATTGGGTCGAAAGCTGCACTTCGCGACTCTATGCTATCGACCCAGAGCAGTCTGCCGCGAGGAGCAGCAATCAGCCACTAGCAGCGCTCCGCTCATTACAAATTGGCAATTTTGTTTCATTCACCGCAGAAATATAATACTCTTGCGAATGCGGAAAAAAACAGCTCGTTATAACCGAATACATTTACACGCCAAAAGGGGGCAGGGACTTGGAAGTTAAAAGCGTTGTGATTGACAGTAACTTTCTAATAAAGGACTACAACCTTAATTCCCATGAGACAGCTCAGCTAATAAAGATTAAGGATTATTACAAGCTCAGCCTTATAATGCCTGACGTCGTATATGATGAGTGTATTGGTAACTATAGAAAAGACTCGCTTGAAGCTCGCGCAGCCATCGCGGCAGATATAGAAAAATATAAAAAACTCTTAGTGAATATAAAGAAGACGAAGTTTGATCATGCTGAGCTGATGAGTGAGCTCTCTAAGCTTTCAGATTATTACAAGCCTAAACTAGATAAATTTATAAAAAACAACGGCATCAAGAAGCTAGCCTACCCAAGTATAAGTCATCGCTCTATAGTGAAAGAGATGTATCAAGGGTCACTACCCTTCAGGTTAGAGAAAACAGAAGTCGGATATAAAGATTTTCTCATATTGAGCTCTATAAAAGAGCATCTAGATCCGAATGATATTACAGTGATTTTGACAAGAAATGCAAAAGATTTTTGCACCACAGGGGGTGCTCTTGGTAAAAAAGGATTGATACCGGTAAACGAAAGGTTAGACATGGGCAGCGTATATGTAGTTGAGACTGTCGAGGCCTTATCAGCGATTTTATCAGAAAACCTGGATCGTACTAACGTAGCATCCCCTTGGACTCGCGAGGAAATTGAGAAACTCCTCAAAGACTCCATCGAAGAACCATTTTATAATTCTGAGATTTATGGGCTTCTTATGATTGGCCCTAACAGCGCAAGCAATATCATAGTCAGCATAAAAGAACTACAAGCCCAGCAAATAGATGTTGAAAGCGGCCATGTGGAGATCACCGGCGTGGCACGAATTCAGATGGATTGTAGCTTTGAGCTAAATCAATTCGTGTTCTCAGCCAGTGATACAGAGTTTGTCTTTTATGATGCAGTGATAAGTGCGATGAAAACTCTGAAATACACTGACGACGATTACTGGGAGATTCAGTTCGACGATTACAATTACTGCCATGATTTCGAATTCTCTATAACTGATTATGATTATGAGGTGGGGAAATCCCTAGAGGGGAGCTTTTTAACTCTTGATCGAGTTAAAAACTGATCAACCACCGCCGAAGTTTAAGGATCTTTCAAGTTAACCACATGATAAATCTACTTATGCAAGAACCCGCTTGATCTAAGCGGAGATGTCCGCGCTCTTCCAGACACGAGCAAGATTGTACCCTCGAACGTACGAAATGGTCGTGAGCGGGCCTAGGCGAAGGTCGACTATGGGTCGATAGCGGTCGCCCGTGGATGACCGCTATGGAATAAGATCTTCCATCGGATGAGGCACTAAGTGCTCCCCTTTTCGCACCGTTTCGGTCAGAGCATTTCGATCACAAACTTGTTATGGCGAATCAGTCAGGCGCGGAATCTTAGGCAAGCCATTAAACAACTATAACTGAAACGGATAACCGCCGTCTTGGGCTAGGTAAAACTCCGTGTAGACCTAGACAGGTATTTTCTGAGGGATAATTTGTGGCCATTAATAGATTGCTTCAACTTGAAAATGGAATTGGGCTAAGCAAGGTCGTTGTATGCACAGGACTAACTGCTCCTGCAATTATCCACCCTATCGTGCACGGTGAGCCTGCGCTTACGGCGCAAGCATTTTATTATCTAGACCACCTAGACTCCGTTGCCCAGGTTCGATTTGAGAAAGATCAAGACGTGTTATCTGATGATAAAATAGAATTTCTTATTGATAATTACCTCTTCGAATATAGCAAGAAGCACCCTGAATCCCGCATGAGCTTTAAGGTTCTAGAGGGTAAGTTCTGGCAGGATGATGCACACGACCACTATCTACTGGCGGATCGCGGACTGACAAAAGTTCTTGTGGCAGACGTTCTGAATGACGAAGCCGTGCACTCGATCGAAGCCATTGATCCAGGTGACACGGTGGATCTGCAAGATTGGGACATAGGGCGAAACTATATTAAAGATAGTTTGCACCGCCACATAGAAAACGTTACTGGCGTTCTAGAAAAAAAGGTAATGGCAGTAATAATGCCGAGCGCCAACCGCGATGGCTACATGGGTAAAATGAGGGTCGTAAAACCTGAATTAGGCCTAATTGACTACGACTCAGCCATGGCGCTTACCGATCTATCTCTTCGTCAAATATCAGAGCAGGCAGAATCGGCTGCCTTAGGTTGGCGCGGTGACCACTCTCTTCCAGTGGAACGTATTGTTGCGAAAAAATTCCACAACCCCGTCATGTTGTCACACTATTTCTCAGGGCTGCATGAGCTAAATGCACTTAAGAGCTTTGTGGGCCTCTACAATGTACTGGAGTACTATTTCGAGGAAGCCCCCGGTATTCTTGGAAAAGATGCTCGCTCAGAAAAAAACCAGTTAGAATGCGTAGTGGAACTGCTAGTCACAGACCAAGAAGTCAGCGGATTCATTGGAAGCCTTGGCGCTAAACAAATCGCCCTCATTAAAGCAGACCTACCTACATCTTCAGGCATTAAAATAAATAAGTACGATGATATGGCAGGCGCAGGTAAAGACCTAGCTCGTTGGCTTTACGAAATTCGATGCGCAGTAGTACATTCAAAGAAGACTCGTAAAGGGCAATTGACCCCCACGTTCGAACCGTACACCGCTGAATCACAAGCGCTACGATGGGTTGTGCCAGTGATACGCTGGCTTGCTGTAAAGTGCATCGAAAAGGACAGCGATTTGAACTCTTACTGAGTACCAGCTTAAATTGGATTCATGGCCGCTTAACAGCAACAGCGTAACGATTTTTGAAACCTAAGCGATCGGGTTCACTGCCAGGCCTCTGTAATGGCACTAGTGAACTCGATCAGACTTCGGAAGCGCCCTGCTCCCTTCCGATCCAGGTAATGGCCCACAATTCCAAACGAGCGAGGGCCTAGCTCATCACATCGTTTGGAATCCCCAATCATAAGCACTTGGGCGGTTCCAGATCCCATGACCTGGCCAGGAAACGTATCCAGCATGGCGCAAACGCTTCGGTACATTTCAAGGTCTGGCTTCAGGACACCAGTTTCAGCGCTCAGCGCGTAAGCATCCAACCCAGGGAGCAAGCTCCTGACTCTTGAGCAGTAGGGCCCAGCCAGGTTTGAGCACACCTCTACTTTGATCCCATGCGCTCGGAGACGCCCAATGGCAGGCAGAGCATCATCAAAACACTTGATCGACTCAAGCTCACGATCCAGCGCACTCTGCAGCTCGATCAGCTGGGAAAGCTTGAGTTTGATTCCAAAATGGTGAGCGGACTCCAGCAGGCCTCCGTTCAACGCCATGACGGTACGCAGGTCGGAAGGTGAAGCCACTCGGCCTTGTTGGGCGCCAATCCGGAGAAGACGCTTGTAAGGGTTCTCACGATTCAGAATTTCGATGAGCGTACCGAACGCATCGAAAATGACCGCTGTTATCATTTGGAGCGCCTCATGAGTCCGGAGTGGCCCAGCGATGATAATGGCTTTGGCAATTACCGCACAACAACTCCATGGGCAGCCAAATCATCTACCAACGTTTTGCGGCGCAACATTGCTGGAATTTTGAATACACCTCGGTATGCATAGTAAAGTGCAAACGGAATAAACAGTAGACCAAGACCATATGTGGCTGTCGCTATGATTATTCCACCAGGAACTGCCGCTACCGCCATCAAGATCCCTTTCAGAATACTGGATTTTGCAACCTGCCGCAGGTTGTCAAGATCGTATTCGACCTTTCCATTGCTTTTCTCTACAGCAATGAGGACGATGGATTTTTTGCCAAGGTGCTTATAGTACCAGGTGCGAGGACTGTCCAAGACAAGCGCTCCATGCCTTTTCAAATAGTCAACCATGGCAACTTCTTTGAAGTGAAAAGTACGGCCCTCCACATCCTCGCATCTAACCTGGTCATAAACCGCATCTAGGTCGCCACTGGCTTTAAGATTATAGTTTTTGACAGTGAGTGTCGTTTTCTTGAGATCAGACATACCTTTCCTTAAGTATTACAACTTGGTCTTAATAGCCATTAGGAGCGAGCTAGTGGGCACGGGGACTCGCCAGGCTAAAGCCGCTGGTTCGTCTCCGGGTGCGTTGTACTCGGCTGATTTCTATCAGAGCGCTCGCGCGCTACAGGTCAACGGGGCATGAGTGTGTCATGGCCGAAAGCAAGCCGGCATCTCATGCGTCACCTAGATCTCCCGTAGATAGTTCGGACACAATCACATAGTGATCACGACGGGTCAGGCTCCGCACCAGCTTGAATCCGTTGACCTGCCGGACATCCCGAATCCCCGGGGTTACGACAGTCATTCCGTCACTGCTCACGCGAGACAGGTCGCAGTAGACCAAGCCTGTGAGGCGATCACCTACCCGCGCTACGTCCATCAAGTACGCGTCTATCGGTACCCCCCAATCAATCCGGGTTGCCTTGACGACTGCCAATGGAAGTTGGATCAATTCACAAGTACTCACGGTTCCTCACACGATTTCAATTATTTTGTCTGGCTCGAATCCGCAGTCTTCACCTGGATAGCCCCGCTGATTCGAGATCAAGCGACATCCACCCAGCATCGTATCTACCGAATGATGCGTGTGACCAAACGCCCAGAAGTCAGCCTGCTCGACCAAGTTATACCAACGGTTGTAATAAGCCGCACTGATATGCCCACCGTCCTCATCGCCCGAAACCTCAGGCAGTGGAGAGTGATGAGTTACCACGAATGTCTTTCCGTCAAATGGCTGGCTCAGTTCTCGGTCAAGGAACGCCTTGGTAGTCAGATTCTTGAAAACCAAATCCCCTGGCCGTAAACGACGATAATTCGCTTCCGCACGGATCATCCGAAAGTCATTCATCGCGCGCGCGCATGCCCTCGATGCCGCCGCAAAATCTCCCGTGCTCGAAAAATCCGTCCATGCCGTCGCTGCCACAAACCTCACACCACCGATCATCATCGACTCGTTTTCCAATACATGAACGTGCGGCGCTGCGGCAGCTCGCATCTTCTCGACCGTTCTGTCGAGGTGTCCTTTGTAATGCTCATGATTGCCGGCGCAGTAGATCACTGGGCATCGGAAGGTCTCGTTTGCCCACAAAACGCCACGCGCTTGGATGTCGATGTCGCCCGCGAGGATCACCAAATCCGCAGGCAGCTCTGGCGGGATGAAGCGGGCGAACTCATTGTGCAGATCTGAGTAGATAACGACTTTCATGGGCTGGTAGTTGGCCTGATCACTAGGGTGCGGCTTGCTGGGTGGCGGCCCGATCCGCTGCACGCCAGAGCGAAATTCGGTTTAAACGTATATTGATAGAAGCCGCCTACCAGAGGCGCTCCTTGGCAAACAGCATACTCTTGTCAATCGGCGTGACTATAGACACTTGCGTATGACAAGGCAAATTCAGCATATCGTTCCGTTTGAACGGGAACGGTTATGTCGCTTCGTAAAGCCTACGGCTCTGCCCTGAAATTCCTGCGCATGCACCGCGAGTCGACTCAGGACGCGTTGGGCCAGGCAGCCGATCGCTCTTACATCAGCCGGCTAGAAACCGGTGAGCGTTCGGTGACGATCGACGTTAGCCAGGACATTGCAAAAGCCCTCGGGGTAGACCCACTCTCTCTGTTGGTTCTGGCTTACGCCGCAGAGCGACGCCAGACGCCGAAGCAGGTCGTTTCTGATCTTCTGGACAACCTCACCATCAATAGTCTGCTGGACTGTGAAGTACCTTCCCTGCCCCTTAAGACCACCCACCCGATAACGACGGCATCTGAAGAGTTGCGGGTGCAAATTGGAGCACTCATAGCCCAAGGCCTCAGCCAGGCCGAAGTGGCTAGGCGGCTGGGTGTCTCTCGCCAGGCGGTTAGCAGCCATCTGAAGAAGATGGGCTAAGGGTGCTGGCCATACCCCAGCGCGACCGAGTCCTTCACCTTAGGGAGACGAACCAGAGGTTTTGTCACGCCGCCATGGTCGGCGGCAGTTTGCTGACTGACGGGAACTACAGCGCCACCACCTACATAGCAATCTGAGCTTTATTCCGTGAAAGCCGCCCGAGCATTGGTCAGCTTTGTAAGTCGCTGCTGTGCTATGGAATCAGATGTGAGGCGGCGCAGTAGGACGACTGGCAACAGAGTTGGCGTATTGAATAGCGCCCTCGATCCGTTGTAGCAATAGGGTGTTGGTAGTGGCTGTAGGCCTGTAGAAATGCGCGAGATGCAGGGCGTTCAGATCGTAGAAACCTTTCATGAGGCTTTTGGTCAGGTGTGACAGCTTCCCAGGAGGCAGCTTTCCAACAACACGCCAAGGACCGAGAACGTCATAATCGAACCGAGTAGGTCGCATCTTCGGGATGACCCAAGTCGCATTCGCCGCCAAGTTCACTTTGTCTGCCTGCCATAACCAGAAACGATTGGGGTGTCTCATATCGATCAATGCAGGTGCAAATTGACTTCCAACCGCTTCATCAGACCTGATAGTGTAAGTCAAGATCGTCCAAGAAACGACGTCCACCTGTAATACTACAACAAAATGATAGCGTGAATAGGTGCCAGGATTATGCACGGTGTAGCCAGGTACCCAGCAAAGCGTCGCGATTTTATTCATCATAGCTCATTCTATTCAATGCAGGGCTATCGAGGTCGGCAAGATTCAGGTATTGGGTTTGATAATTTTTGAGCTCTAGAGCCACTATCCTGAGAACGCTGGGATAACTATCCAACCTAGACCAAACTTGATCGACACGCCACGGGGCGAAATAACACTCTCGAGTAGTGGTGAAAGCTTGTTTACTGCTAATCCAGCCCAAAGCGATTGCACTGAAATACAGCGCGTGAATCCTAGCCAGGCAAGTACTTCTGTAGATTTCCAGGAAGAAATCAGCATGAATCCCAAGCCCCATATAAGGATTAGTCCCGCCCCAATTGTGGAATGCGACATTTGGATACGCATGGTGATAGGCAGGCATCATCATTGTCCGCATTAGAGTAATCATGAACATTTGCACCTTCAGTTCATCTCCTGACTTGCGTGCTCGCTTTACCAGCCTTTGAAAATGCTGTTGTGCTTTAAAGGCAAGGCTATGGGTCAACCTCCCAGCGCTACGCACATGATCCTGTGTTTCTTTGAATTTCGGGTCATCTAAGTAAGAGACCAGCGCTTGCACTGAGTAATCGTCGTGCTCTATAAAAAGCCTTGTTGAGTCATGAAGTGGGACACCGTGTAGCTCGCACATCGGCTTGGCGAGATAGCACCACTGCACTTTGCTAACCGGAATGCCTACATGCTGGAAAGATTCCATCAAGCATTCCGAGCAGAATGCTCGTCGAAACTGTATTGGTATGGAGAGTTGACTGAACGCCGGAAATCGCTTACTCAACCACTCGGGAGATATACCGAAGATCCTCATGAGTGGTTCAATAAACCTATTTTCAGACAATACGTCGCGGTCTGCAAACCCCTCTCCCCGAAGCCCTTGCTCATCTCGCTCCAGAATTTCGCCCTCCGGCGAACTGAATCGTTCATGAGATATGAGCGGTATAGTTGCGGTCGAATTGACCCTCCACATCCATGAGGAAAGAGTTTCGTCCGGAAAAGGTTGCGGGATGGAAAATTTCTTTGACTTCATGGTAGTGCTCCTAAGTGATTGATCAGTGCTAAGTTTTAGATGAACACACAGCATTCAACCGTGTGGCGAATTTGAGATACCCTTTCCTGCGCGATTGATAAGCATCGCTTACCGTCAGCTTTTCTTTCCTCCTCGCTGGCCCGTGGAATTAAATTTAGCAGCTCAGCGCAATACACAGACTCACACTCGAAGACGATACGGTCAATTGGCATGTCCGCCTCTGGAGCGCCAAGGCCTGCCATGCAGGAGGGATGAATATTAGTCCGATATTGTTGATTGCAGCGTTCGAAGAAGGAATTGATTACGTCCTGCGTACAGGACGCTGGTACAAGTCCGGAAACCGGGATGAGCGTTGTGGCTGTGCGCTTGATCGCGAAATAGTCCCTCATAAGTTTTTTACACCTGGTGGACATAATCACCGTAAAGTAGCCTGGAAAGCCAACCAGTTGATTGAGCTGATCGAAGGCTACCTCATGCATGTTGTTTTGATTGGTGATGATATCCAGATCATCAAAAATAATGATTTTTCGACCACCCTTCCGGAAAGCAATCAAACTATCCGGAACACGGTTGTGGTTACGAAATTCACTGAAAGGAAATATTGCATGAAGGACTTGGCCTATCATATTAAGCCGTTCCGAGTAAACACGCGGTGTTACAAGGATCACCTGACCATGATATTTCGATGCGAACGCCTCCAGGATTGAACTTATTCCTGCACCAGCCTGACCACTTAACATTACAAGTTTTGCCTCCTTTGCCTGCGCCAGAGCGTCAAGCGCGTTGTAAACCTCGTTACGTTCAGGCCAGTAGTACTGGAAGCCATGAAGGCCTTCCAGTACTGCACGGGCGATCTCACGTCGTTTACGGAGTGACAGATCACATTTCATCTCATGCGTAAGCCTCTTCTTCCTCAGATGGAGTCTCTGCGCCGCGCAGTGCATAATTGAAGTTCCCCATGATTTCCTCAATGTTATCAAGGTGACTATGGTTGATGTGCTCAGTACCATCAATAATGCTAGCCATCGCCGATGCCTGCAGGATTTTAACGACGTTATCGGTGATGCCTTGCCCTTTGTTCATGATTTTGAGAAACAACGCCTGGTCTTGGAAATTTGTTTTCTTTTTCAATGGCAGGTGGCGGATGTACGTTGACACGAAATTCCTGAACTCTGGGCCATTTTCCCAACCATTGAGAGCTACTACCGGATATCGACGTTCCAACTGAGGATCCTGCCGCAGCACGCGCGCAGCGGCCGGCACGCCGAAGGCAAACACCGAAAGTCCGTAAGTAGAACCAGACAAATTCTTCAACAAAGAAAGGTTGATACGCTGCTGGAGCTCGGTCAAAGTGAGGGCATCATGGATTTCGTCAATCACAATCGCACGGATATTTTCTATTCTGATTATGTATTGAAGTTCAGGGGTTATGTTATGTCCTTGCCGCGCCCTTCGACCGACCCCGAGCCCCAGCTCGCTTAGGATAAGATCCTTCAGTGAGTAGCCATTAGGGCTTTGGTGCATGGTTACAAAAATCATCTTGTTTGGATTGGTAGCATTTTTAGCTTTCATCTCGGTAATTAGCGCTGTCTTGCCTCCTCCTCCAGGGGCTGTCACAAGCATACTAGGTGCGTTAATTTTGTTACGCATCTTCATTGCCAATTCCATCCGCATGATGATTTTCTCAGCACTAGGATGATGCACCCAAAAATCGTCGGAGCATGTGATCAAGCGAACATCATCAGGCTGATTGAAGTGAATGCGAGAGGCAGGGTGTACGTGAGAGTAGTCAAACATTCAAAATCGCTCAAATATCGGCGCATGCCTCTCTGTATTATTAGGCGTATTATCTGAGTGTGTGCCCTACGGTTGCGATACCTGCTTCGTGGCCCTGAAAAATGCGACAGAAGCCACGTGCACTTGCACGCATCCCGATAGCAGATAGAGGATCATGCGCGCTTGTTTATTTGGTGGTTAGATTACGATTTGTTGCTATCGTAAAAGGTTGGAGGTTCGTCATAGTTGGCATCGTCCGAGTTCTTGAAGAAACTTCCGAAATCGAAGACATTGGATTTGCTTGATCCCTTTCTTAGGTTTTTGGGCTTGCCACTAGGCTGTCCTACATTATTACTACTCATGCCGAAGTGAGTACTGGCTTTACTATCATGGGCATTAGAGCTACCTGGTGCGTTGTCACCTCCCACTTTATGACCATGCAGGGCCGCCTGCTTCTTGTAGTCAGCCTTGCCCCTTTTGACTTTCCGTGTACGTTTTTCCTGGGTAGTTAGCTTGACCTCCACGTTTTTCTGCTTGGTTACCTCACCATACGATTGAGCCCCCTCTTTCGTCATGGTGCCATCCCGGTCTCCCTTCTGTTGGCGCTGCCAGCGATACATTTCATAATCGGAGCTCCTGTTAAAACTATTTCGTACACAACGAATTTTTTCAAAAAGCTCACCAAGCTTGACGTATATGAAGCTTAGGTCATAAGGATCATATTTAACCGTGAGTTTCTCCCGCACTAGCTCCTTCAGTGAGCGCCCATAGTAGAACCTGCGAAAGATCTCAATGCCACCGGGTACAACCTGCTTGTTTGAGACTTCGGGGTAAAATCGATACTTAAAGTCCTCATGGTCGGAAGCCTCCAGCACCCGGTTGTGTGGTTTTTTGGCATAATGCGCCTCCCATGCTTCTGCCGGAGGTTTCCCCAGTTCTGAGTGCTTGGTCTGGTGATAGGCATGTAAGGTGTAGACCAACATTCGACGCAGCCCGGTTAACCCAATCGCAGCCTTCTTATCGCTCTTCAAATGCTTACCTTGTTGGGCATTTGAGCCTGTAGTGCCTGGCAGCGCGTGCACTGTTCTAAGCATCAGCTTGCCAATCAGACTTTCAATGTGACCTCCTTGGTGCTTCGCGGGGATGTCCCGGTGCTCAACCCTGATGCCAAAATCCTTGGCATTGAGGACAAACACGTCTGAGATGAACTCCTTGGCATTGTCGGTATGGATGACTTCCGGCAGCCCATGGTAGGGAAGCAGGTGTTCCGGGAGTCCAAGGCCTTGCAGGAACGCCGCCTTGGGCAAAACGCAACTCTCCATAAGCATTGCCACCGAGACAGCGCTCGGTGGAAGCAGTGACACGTAGAACCCCAGTACCACGCGAGTATGCAAATCCACGGCGAGGCTTATGTAGGGCCGCCCGAGAACTGTCTTTCGGTCGTCCTCATCCACCACCATCAGGTCTACAACCGTGTGGTCGATTTGCACCCACTCTAGCGGCCTTGTAGTGACCTTGTAGCCTGGCTTGGCCCCATACCTTTGCTTGTTCTGGTCTGCTTGATGAGTTAACTGGTGCAGTAGGGACTCATTCTTAGCCTTGATCCACGTCGCAACGGTGTGGTAACTGGGCCTAAGCATTCTTCGGTTATCAGCTTGCGTTTGGCAGTGCTTCCATACCCCTGCCACGGTCTTGTACGCAGGGTAATGCTCCTCAAACATTTCCTTGATCAGCTTAAGCGTTTCTGGATGGGTGACCGCGAGCCCTGGCTTTCGCCCGGACTGATCACACACCAACGCCCTGTAGCTTTTAGCGCCCTTCATACGGTTGAGCAGCTTGTAAAAGCGAGACTTCTTGACTTGCAAGATCTCCATTGCCACCTCAGCGCTAATCTTGCCGGCGAGGTAGTCCGCGAGAACGTCAAACCGAGTGACCGCCTGCTGATGTCGCGCGATCTCGCCCACTTCACTGCCTGCGGTTAAGGCCGCTTCCATGCGGGCTGGGTGAGGGTTGTTGCTGTGTGTCTGTACTCCAGCATACTTTTCGTCTGAGTTAAGCTCATTCATTACTTAATTCCCTGATTTGTGGTCAGACGTAAAGCCTTATTGCATGAGCTATTACAGCATCACTACCCATTCATTACCTCGTGCGGTGAGAATGCAATTGCCGCATGCAGGGATCTTGAACAAGCCAGCCCTAGGCTAACCTTCACGACGACCACTTTCGATTTGTTAAAGAGCGGGTTGTATCTGCCCAGCAACTGAGCGGGGCGCAGTAAACCCAAATAGAATTCGATGGTCAAGAGTGCCGGCCGGCCATGTCAATATATAAATAAATAACTCTTTTGCCTCGCACTTTAAATCAGCGTAAAACCCTGAAGGCCGCGGCCTGCGGGGCCTTTAGGAATTTTCAATAATTTTTGCAGCTCACTAGCTTTCAAGCCTTTAAGTCAATATTGACTTCCAGTTATAACTTCCAGTTAGCGACGCGCCCGCAAATCACAATCGTGATATTCCAAAATCTTCTAGATTTTTCGTGAGATTCTTAGGTTTTAAGCTTTCGAACGCTGCTCGTGGATTGCGAAAGTATTTAGAGATAAATTGGCAAAACAATTATAGTTATATTGTCAGTTAGTCATGGACGGGACGGGCGATGACCTGCTTATTATTGCCAATATTGCATTGAAGGCTTTATGTGCTGATGGCAGTCGATTACATCGCTGATAGAAATCGAATACTTCTTCAATGGGGGATAGATACGGGCGTGTTCGAGTAAAAGCTGCTAGGGAGCATGAGGGCTGCGACGAGGTTGCGGTTTCTAGAGGTTGTGGTCGGGCGTTGTCGATGGATGCGGGGTCATTAGCCCAAGATTGCGGACAGGACGGATTGCTCACGCGCTCACGGTCGTAGCCATGCTAGAAACGACTCCCCTACCATCATGCTGAGTGCCACCGCCTCCCTGCAAAGAGGAAGCTTGTTGCTGGTTGTAGCGCTTTGGCTGGTGGTAGCGCTTTTTTGCTGGTGGTAACGCTTTGAAAATTTAGCCAGTAAACGGAGCGCTCGGCAGCCCAATCAGCCCCCCATTATCCTGACAATTAGCCACGCTCAGATCACGGGTCTGGCTGTTCAGTTAATCATGCAGCCCTTCCCCGTTCAGCCTTGCTACCACCGCGGAGCGCTTTCCAGTTGCCAGTGCCCCTCATCTGCTCGACCTACAGCGCGGCAGTCAAGGGCAGCCAGGATGATAGCGGCGTGTTTTCTAGCGTTTATTCACTCCGGTAGCCATGCCCATCGGAATCTGGGGCTCGTAATAGTACTAGCGTAGGTAGATGTCTCAACGATTCGTTGATGTCTCGACTGAACGTGCGTTGCGCAGCAATGCACCTGCTCTTACTTCCCTTCACTAGCCTTGATATGAACACTTACGTTCCTTGAATAACCTTGATCAGCCTTGAAAAGCCTTGATATGAACAGGCCGGACTTTCTCACCGCTACATTGCTGTCTGACCATCTCGACCATTGCCTCGGCTTGCTGAAGCTCCAGCGCCCACCACCGCGACGTTTTGCCAGTTTTAGGGCGATACCTAAGTCTGTACAGCCCTACAAGATTGGCATTCTCGATGTGCTTCATAGCGATGCCCAGCGCATCATGAGTTTGTGCCTCGAAGGCATACCCCTTTCCACCTGTATCCTCCAGCCACTGTATGAGGTCATACATGGCATCGCCGGTTCCATGCGGGCCTACTGGATAGATCAGCTCAGCATCGGGGCTCTGCGACTCAGCCATGTACAATGAGAGCTCAATCAGCCCCAAATCCACCAAAGGGGTAAGCACCATCCAAGCGCCACGGTTACCGCGTTCGTCCTCACGATTCGCGTAGTCAGCAAACAGCCCAGTCGCAGCCGCCCGGCGTGTCTCATTGCGAAATCCATACAGAGTGAATAATCCCACGGGGCAGATGGTGCTTCTCTCAAAGTGCGCCCAGACCAGAGATCGGGGCAGCCCTCCATCGTTATCCAGGTCATGGACGCCATACAGCTCGATTAGCTTCTGCAAAAGCTCAATGTTTCCAGCTTCCCGGAGCTTTGTTACTGGCGGGATTTCTGCGCCGGCGCCGTCGATGAGCTCGTTTGGGAGCCAGAGCAGCTCAGCATCGTCTGTAGGCTTGTGCAGTTTGTCCCTAGGTCTCTTTCCAACCTGAAGAACCTCGACGAGCTTTGCTTCAATCAGTGACTCAATGGCCACCTGGGCTCTACGACGAGCCATACCTGTACGGGTGAAAATTGACAGCGCGCTCCAAGAAGTTGTCGCATTGTCCCTACCGGAGCCGCGGGCCATTACAAGAAGAGCTACGGCGCTGTTGATGCCTAGAGAGCAGGCATGAACAAATTCCTTGGCACCGATGGCGAAGAAGTTTCCTTGAGCCACGTGTTTATCCTATTTCCGTTTAAGAAAGCCATTCCCTGAGATGGGCGCTTGCGCATGACCATCTCAGATGTATTCGCACGCTCTGATGCGGATTCCAGCTTGATGATAGCAAAGGAAATCAGGCGTTACGTGGACATCCCGCCCTATCCATCGGTGATATTTTCGGTTATCTGGATGGTAGGGGGCCAGCGATTCTGAGCAGCGTCAGCGTTGACACTGAGAGGTGGCGCAGGGTCTGGCAATGCGCTTTGAACGTGCCAGAGGTTTACTCATATATTGATAAAAAATCGTTTGAATCAACTGGTGGAAAATCACGAATCTGAAAAAAACAATGACTGGAAAATCACGATTTATTTCGTTTCTTCAGTGGACAAACCATGAAGCATTCCACTCATTTGTCGAATGGCTGTGTTTGGATCAGGGAATACGGGGGGGGGGGGGTTCCACTCAAATCGCGATTGGCGCAGCCGGTGCCACCTCGTTCACCGAACATCGTCCTCCCAGCAACCCGGCGGCACGCTCGATCCGTACCCGCTGCAGGTACCCATATACGCTACTGTCATGCAGCTGGCGAAAGCCTTCCTTCAACTTGCGGGTATTGAGCTCCACACACTGCTCCAGCGGCTCGATGGTCCAGTCATGCTCCGGCCGCGTTTCAAGTAGCCTGCGCGCCCGATCCACACGCTCCAGGTCACGGCCTTGCCGCTCGGCCGTACCACCTGCGGCGCGGGAAACTGCGCCACCCGCGCCACCCGCGCCGCCTGGTCCGACGCCCGCCGTGCTATCGAACAGCGCGCTCGGGTCGGCGTCTGTGCCGCGCTCGGGATGAGTAAAACCGCGCGGCAACGCAATCATCTTGGTTGTCGATATCTATGAGGCAGATTAGCCGTTTCAATAATCAACTTGATCGATAGTTTGAATTGTCGAACATCGTTTCCCGACAATGCTCAACTTCGCCATGCTTGGCCCCACGCGCAACATCTGGAGCTGCCAGCATGGCCACCGCCCTTCTCACCTCGTTCAAGCAAGGCGCCTACGCCGCGATCCTTGGCTACATCCTGTTCATGCTCGCGCTCACGGCCATCAATGCCCAGGGGTTGCTGTCATGACTCGAGCAAGATTCTGGGTCATTGCCTTCTTCGTACTGATCAACAATGGTTGCTCGCTGCTAGGTTTCGCCGATCGTTCGGTCGGTGGCGTGGCCAGGAGCATCGAGTCACGCTCGGAAATCGCCAGTGCGAGCGCGTTGCGCTGGGCGCAGAAGGCCACTGCTGGCGACTCGCCGCCGGATGTGAAGCGGGTGTTGGCATTCGTCTAGGGGTTGCGCTGCTACTGCGATTGTTCATGCAGCGAGCTCGGTGTTCGCATGGCTACCTCCGGCCCAGGCGCCTTGCACCTGCTCACCAGCCTCTACGATGCCCGCATGGACCATGCAGACGGTGCTGCCTGGCAAGAAGTGACCGCCACCTCGGCGACCCGGCTGAACGTTTAGTCAGCCGTGCCTGTCGCACGACAGAGACGCAGCACACTGCGCGTACCCTGACCGTGAGGACCTCACCATGAGCGCGATCTCTTCCAATGGGGCTGATACGCACCCCATCTGCCTGACCCTCAATGGTCAGTCCCGAACACTGCAGGTGCATCCTTGGGTCACCTTGCTCGACTTGCTGCGTGAGCAGTTGGACCTGGTCGGTACCAAGAAAGGTTGTGACCATGGCCAGTGCGGCGCCTGCACGGTGCTGCGTGATGGCAAGCGCGTCAATGCCTGCCTGACCTTGGCCATCATGTGCGACGGCGCCGACCTGGTGACCATCGAAGGACTGGCCAGCGGCGATGTCCTGCACCCCATGCAGCGCGCCTTCATTACCCACGATGCGTTCCAGTGTGGTTACTGCACCCCGGGGCAGATCTGCTCGGCAGTCGGGTTGGCTCATGAGGGCCGTGCCGACAACCGGGAGGCCATTCGCGAGCAGATGAGCGGCAATCTTTGCCGCTGTGGTGCCTATGGCAACATCGTCGCGGCGGTGGAAGAAGCCCTGCCGTTGATGAGGGATGGGATCGAGCCACAACGAGGGCAGAATCCATGACACCCTTCAGCTACCACAAGCCAAACTCGGTCAGCGAAGCGGTAAACCTGGCTGACGCCTGCTCGCACTTCATCGCGGGTGGTACCAACCTCGTCGACCTGATGAAGGAAAACGTGGTTCGCCCCACGCGCCTGATCGACATCTCCGGACTCGGGCTGAACGATATCCACCCTACTCCCGGCGGCGGCGTGCTGATCGGTGCACGGGTGAGCAATGCCGACCTGGCCTGGCACCCCATGATCGAGCAGCATTATCCACTGTTGTCCGACGCGATCCTGGCTGGGGCATCGCCGCAGTTGAGGAATATGGCCAGTACCGGTGGCAACTTGCTGCAACGTACCCGCTGCTACTACTTCTACGACACCGGCACCCCCTGCAACAAGCGCGAACCGGGCAGCGGATGCCCTGCCCGTACGGGCATGAACCGCATGCATGCCATTCTCGGCGCCAGCGATGCCTGTGTCGCGACCCATCCCTCGGACATGTGCGTGGCATTGGCAGCGCTCGAAGCCGTGGTGCACGTACAGGGGCCGTCCGGTGAACGGCAGATACCCTTCGCGGATTTCCATCGCCTCCCCGAGGACACCCCCGAGCGCGACAATCAACTGGCATTCGATGAACTGGTGACAGGCATCGAACTGCCGCCCCCAATGTTCGAACACCATTACCGTTATCTGAAAATACGCGACCGCGCCTCCTACGCGTTCGCGCTGGTATCAGTCGCTGCAGCCTTGAACTTCGATGGCGAAGTGATCCAACAGGCGCGCCTGACGTTGGGCGGCGTTGCCCACAAGCCTTGGCGAGACCTGGCTGTCGAACGCATGTTGGTCGGCCAGGTGCCTTCAGAAGCACTCTTCACCCGCGCCGCGCAAACGTTGCTGCAAGGTGCACAACCCCTGAGCCACAACGGTTTCAAAGTAACGCTCGCTCAGCGAGCAATCGTGCGTGCCTTGGATGACGCGGCGCGCGGCGCCGCTAACGGGGGAGCACGACCATGATCAAAAGCACACCAGTAGTCGGCACGCCAATGGACCGGGTGGACGGCGTGGCAAAGGTCACCGGGCAGGCCCGCTATGCGGGCGAATACCCCGAGGCCGGCCTGCTACACGGCAGCGTCGTGTCCAGTACCATCGCCCGCGGTCGGGTACTCGCCATCGATAGTACGCAGGCCTTGCGCGTATCCGGGGTAATCGCCGTGCTCGACCATGGCCATCGTCCGCATATATCGAGTTATGACGACGACTACAGCGATGCCGACTCTGCCGAGGGCTCGCCGTTTCGGCCCTTGTTCAATGATCGAGTGCTCTACAGCGGGCAACCGGTAGCGCTGGTGGTTGCTCAAACCCTCGAACTGGCCCGGTATGCAGGCTCGCTGCTCAAGATCGACTATGCCGACGAGGCTCACCAGACAGACCTGGGCGCATGCCAGCAGTCGCATCCGGCACCCGCCGAAACGCCGGCGCCACGTGGCGACTTCCCCGGGCAGTTTGCCGGTGCGCCGGTGCAGGTGGATGCGACCTACCTGACGGCCAACGAGCACCACAACCCGATGGAGCCCCATGCGTCGACCGTGCACTACAAGGCCGACGGCACGCTGGAAATCCACGACAAGACCCAAGGCACGCAGAACTGCCAGGACTACCTGCACAAGGTGTTCGGCCTGCCCAAGGCCAATATTCGTGTGCGCGCGGCGTTCGTCGGCGGAGCCTTCGGCTCGGGCTTGCGCCCGCAGTACCAGTTGCCGCTGGCAGTGATGGCGGCGTTGCACCTGAAGCGCTCGGTGCGCGTGACCCTGACCCGCCAGCAGATGTTCACCTTTGGCTACCGGCCCCGCACCGAGCAACGCTTGCGCCTGGGGGCAGACGCAAACGGGCGCTTGCTGGCAATCGCTCACGATGCGCTTGGCCAGACCTCCCGCTTCGAGGACTTCACCGAGCACCTGGTGGAATGGAGCGGCATGCTTTACCAGTGCGACAACGTCGCGCTCAGCTATCGCTTGGCCTCGCTCGATGTGTACACCCCGCTGGACATGCGGGCACCTGGGGCCGGGTCCGGGATGATTGCGCTGGAATGCGCCATGGATGAGCTCGCTTGTACAGCGAAGATCGACCCGGTAGAGCTGCGCCGGCGCAATTTCGCCGCCAACAATGGCAACGAGGGCAAGCCCTACTCCAGCAAGGAATTGCTGGCCTGCTACCAGCAAGGTGCCGAACGTTTTGGCTGGCATGAGCGCACCCCCCAACCGCGCAGCATGCGCAATGGCAACCAATTGATCGGCTGGGGGATGGCCGGTGGCGTCTGGGAAGCCATGCAGATGAAGGCCAGCGCCAAGGCGCGCATCGATGCCAAGGGCCACCTCACCGTCAGCAGTGCCACCACCGATATCGGGACCGGCACCTATACCGTCATGACACAGATCGCGGCCGATGCTGCCGGCACCAGGGTGGAGGACGTCACCTTCGTGCTGGGGGACTCTTCACTGCCCACCGCACCGCTTCAGGGCGGATCGTTCACGGTGTCGTCGGTGGGCTCGGCCGTGCGCCAGGCCTGCCAGGTTCTGCGCACCAAGGTGCTGGAACATGCGCGCAACAGGTATCCCCAGGTGGCCAGCACCCCCTCGGAGCAGATCGTTTTCGCCAATGGCTACTTGCACGCTGGTAGCCAGCGTTGGGCCTTGGCGGACATCGTGGCGAGCGCCCCCGACGGTGAGTTCGAGGTGCAGATCGACGCCGAGCCCGGCGCCCGACGCCAACCGTTCTCCACCGCCACGCATTCGGCGGTATTCGTGGAAGTCCACGTCGACGAAGACCTCGGCACGATCAAGGTGGTACGTGTGGTCAGCGCCGTGGCGGCTGGGCGCGTGGTCAACCCGAAAACCGCGCGCAGTCAGATCCTCGGAGGCGTGGTATGGGGGGTGGGCATGGCTTTGCATGAAGCAGCGCTGACCGACCATCGGTTGGGCCGCATCGTCAATCACAACCTGGCGGAGTACCACATCCCGGTGAACGCAGACATCGAGGATATCGACGTGATCTTCGTTGAAGAGCACGACGAGATTGTCAATGAGCTCGGGTCCAAGGGCGTGGGCGAAATTGGCGTCGTCGGGGTGGCCGCTGCGGTGGCCAACGCGGTCTACCATGCCACGGGCAAGCGTGTGAGGGAGTTTCCCATCACGCTCGATAAAGTGCTCTGATCGGGTGGGGCCAAGTCCCCACCCGCCTTGCGCTGTCGGCAGCGCGCTCGGTCTCTTGCTTGATCGCTTCGATCTTGAATTCAGCGTAATCCGCGACTGGCCATCAACGTAAGGTCCCCACCCAGTCGCGGCTCACGAAATGGGCCGGCAGCATGCATCATGTCGAACAATTCGGGATGGCGCGTGCGCAGACGGTAGAACTCCACCCAACCACTGGACCCTCTGGGTTTTGCTTGCGCTTGCTTGACCCCAGTCTCTCGTTTGAACCCGCTTGGGTTCGCATAACCCTCAGCCACTCGGTCGGCAAGCCGCTCAATGGCCCGGCCGTTGTAGGCGTACCAATCCTCGCCCTGGATTCGTGCCAACTCGGCCATGAGCACCAACGGCGCGATGGCATAGTCGTGATAATGCAATGCTAAGCGCTTGCGGGCCATTTCCATGGGCAGGCTGCCGTCCGGTTGAATGGCATTGATGCCGGTGCGATAGATCCCCTTCGCTTTTTGCAACAGATCAGGGTCATGGGTTGCCACGGCCGTCGCCATTACACCGATGCCGGTCCAGTAGTAATGATTGTTGCGCTTGTGCTTCGGGTTTTCCCAATAGGCCAGATTGAGCGCCGTTAACCTTCGCAGCCAATTGGTTATGACCCTGCGTTGCTCGACCGTCGCAAGCGCCTCTGTCTTCAAGTAAGCCAGCGCAGCGGTGCCGTGAGTCCATTGCCGGGTGTAGTCGGGCTGGTCGTTGTTCGTATGTACCATGTCCCCAAGCATCGCGCCTGCGCTCGCCCAAGCATTCAGCCAGGCCAATGCGCAGCGCCCTGCCCCTTGATCGTTTTTGCCCAGGTAGTCGTCGGTCATGGCCGTCAACCGGTCAGAGAAGTCATGAAAGGGTTTGAGCTCTGCCTCGCTCTCGGCCTTGAGGCGCGGATCGACCTCGGAATGCGCGGCATCGGTGTAGTAGCCGATGCCGCCGATTGAAGTCTCGGCGGGTGGCGGTGCGTTGCATGCGAACTCCTGCGCCAACGCCATCGAGGATGCCCCCGACAGCAGGCCTGAAGACAGCAGATACATCAAAGCCAAGCGATTGATCATGCTGCGCGCACCCAGATTGACAAGGGAATGTCGAGTCGTATTGGTGAACAAGGCTCTGCTGCTTCGGCAGCGGCGTCAATGCTGCTGCACATTAAACTTTCAGCCCCCACGCGCGCGAATTTACCCCCTTTTGTCACTGACGATAACTGTTCACGTAGATGGAATTCTAATAACGAATTCTCGGTGATTATTCATGCCCATGCATCCCGTACTGTAGGGTTCATATCCCACTCGGTAGCGCGGTGCATACCCACGACAGCGCGATGAGATCCGGATAGCTCCTCCCTTTCTTGTCTCCCAGGAGTGACATGACATGCCCCAGATCATCCTCGTTACCGGCGCGTCATCTGGCTTCGGCCTTATGACCGCCAAGGCCCTGGCCCACGCCGGTCATACCGTTTACGCCTCGATGCGCGAAACCCAGGGCCGTAATGCACCGCGAGTGCTGGAGCTCGCCCAATGGTCGAGGGATAACGCTTCGGACCTGCGCACCGTCGAGCTGGACGTGCAATCGGATGCGTCCTCCGTGGCGGCCATCGCACACATCATGAAAGACGCCGGGCGCCTCGATGTGCTCGTGCACAATGCCGGCCATATGGTGTTCGGTCCGGCGGAGGCGTTCACGCCGGAACAACTGATGCAGCAATACGACGTCAATGTGCTGGGCACGCAACGGGTGAACCGCGCTGCCCTGCCCCACCTGCGCAAGCAGGGCAAGGGGTTGCTGGTCTGGGTCGGGTCCTCGTCCACGCGCGGCGGCACACCACCGTTCCTGGCGCCCTACTTCGCGGCGAAAGCTGCGATGGATGCATTGGCCGTGGCCTATTCGACCGAGCTGACGCGTTGGGGCATCGAGACCACCATCATGGTGCCAGGCGCGTTCACCAAAGGGACCAACCACTTCGCCCATTCGGGCAAGCCGGCCGACACCGCCATTGCCGCTGAATATGAGAACGGCCCCTATGCCGATGTGCCGGGCAAGGTGCTAGACGGGTTGAAGCATCTGGAGCCTGACGACGCCGACCCTGCTGAAGTGGCGCGCGAGATCGTGCGGGTGGTTGGCCTGCCTTTGGGCAAGCGCCCGTTCCGTGTGCACGTCGATCCGTCCCAGGATGGCGCAGAAGTGGTCAACGCCGTGGCTGATCGGGTTCGCCGCGAGATGTACTACGCCATCGATCTGCAGGATCTGCTGTCGCCGGCAGTGATTGGCTAGTTACCCGTTGTGATTGCCCGTTTGCGCGACAGAAGACGCATAGGGGCCGCGCTTGCGCTGATCCAGCAGCGCAAGCGCGACGGCAAGCACACACAGACCCGCTGCCGACAGGAAGGTGATGGAGAAGGCTGTGCCAATGACCTGCGCCGAACTGTCGGCCAGGCCATGAGTTCCGAGCAGGCAGGCAAACAACAGCGGCAGAGCGGCGGCGCCGGTCATCAAGCCCAGGTTGCGCGACAGACCGAGCAGCCCTGACAGCAGGCCCCGGTATTCCTCCGTGGCATTGGCCATCACGGCGGTGTTGTTGGCTGCGAGGAACAGTTGGAATCCCGGTGTGACCAACACCAAAGCCAGTACATAGCCTGCAACGCCGATAAGCCTGGGCAGCACGGCGAAACACACCAGGCCTGCGCTGGCGACCAGCAGGCCGCCGAGCAGGGTTCGACGGGTTCCGAACCGGTCAACCACGCGCCCGGCGGGAACACCTGAGACTGCCGCGCCGATCGGCCCGGCAGCCATCACCACCCCCATCTGCGCATCGCTAAGCCCCAAGCCGAACGAAAGGAAAAACGGGCCCACCACAAGCGTGGACATCATCACCGCGCCTGCCAGGATGTTCATTGCCAGCGACGTGGCGACCCCCGGCCTGCGTAGTACGGCCAGCGGTATCAGCGGACGGGTTGAGGACCGCGTAATGCGTGCACTGGGGGCTTTGGTCCGGGGTATGCCGGTCAATGTCAGCACCAGCATGCTGGCGCCGCACAGCAACAACAGAACGAATGCAGCACGCCAACCGAAGGCGCCAATCAACACGCCGCCCAGGGAGGGCCCCAGCGCTGTGCCGATGGCTGACATCGTTCCGAGCAGGCCCATTGCCGTACCCAGGCGTTCCTTGGCCACCAGGCCCTTGGCGATGGACAGCGGCAGCGCCATCAGCACCGCCGCGCCCAGCCCCTGGACTGCCCGCGCAACAATCAGCCAATCCAGCCCTGGGGCCAGGGCACAGGCACCGGAGGCCAAGGTGAACACCGCCAGGCCGATGAGCAGTACGCGGCGACTGCCATACAGATCGCCCATCCGCCCCGCCACGATGATGGCTGCCGTCAAAGCCAGCAAGTAGGCCAGCACGACCCATTGCACCTGCTGCACGCTGACCGAAAACACCCGCGCCAGGCTCGCGAGCGCTACCGTGGCGATGCTGACCCCGAGCGAGGCCAGCAGGATCGAGCCTGCCAGCGCGGCCAGTACAGGCTTGTTCATCTTTGTAACTGGTTCATCGTTCATGGTTGACTTCTTGTTGATCGAAAGGCGATGGCCTACGATGCAACTTCAAGTCAACTTGAAGTCAAGCATGAAAATCGTCGATATCGGAGAGCTGGCGAAAAGCAGCGGTGTGACGACCTCTGCCCTGCGCTACTACGAGGAAGTCGGGCTGATCCAGTCCGTTGGCCGCAGTGGGCTGCGTCGCCAGTACAGCGAAGACACCCTGCTGCAACTTGCCCTGATTTCGCTGGGCAAGGCCGCCGGCTTTTCGCTGGAGGAGATCAAGGGCATGTTCGGCAAGGACCGCAAGCCGGACCTGCCCCGCCCGGCTCTGCACCAGCGCGCCGATGAGCTCGACCGCCAGGTCCGCAGGATGACAGCGCTCAGCAGCTTGCTGCGACACGTCGCCGAATGCCCGGCGCCGTCGCACCTGGTCTGCCCGAAGTTTCGCAAGTTGCTGCGTATGGCCTGCCCTGAGGGCCTGCCATATGAAAAAGGCTGAACGCTACCTGGCCCTATAACTGTTGAACCCACTTCAACATGCTCTGCGCATCGCTGACCTCGAACTTGCCGGGCGCCTCGACCGCGAGGTGCCTGACCACGCCATCTTCGACCAGCATCGCGTAACGCTGGGAACGATGGCCCATGCCGCGAGCCGACAGATCCTGGCTCAAGCCCAGGGCCTTGGCGAACTCACCATTGCCGTCGCCGATCATCTTCACCGCATCACCCACTTGCAGGCTGCTACCCCAGGCATTCATGACGAAGGCATCGTTGACGGAAACGCAGAGGATTTCGTCGATACCCGCCGCGGAAAACGCGTCGGCCGCAGCGACATAGCCGGGGACGTGACGTTCGGAACAGGTAGGTGTGAAGGCGCCAGGCAAGGCGAAAATCACCAGTTTGCGCTGCTGGCAGCGCTCGCGGATGGAAAAGGCGTTCGGGCCGATCGCGCAGGCGCCCTCCCCGTTGCTGTAGGCGTACAGCGTGATATCAGGCAGTGAATCGCCGGTCTTGATCATGACTCTCTCCTAGGGTGGGTGGGCTGCGCGTGGCGCGCGGCGGCCAGTTTTAGCAGGTTTGCGAGGACGATGCAGGGTTACGCGGTTTCTGAAAAAACTTTCATGTCTTGCAACCCTGAAAAACGGGATCAGCTAGTCGTCTATATGAATCCATCCGGTATATTCCTTCAAGAGACGTAACAAGACATTACAAGAAGGGGTTTCCGTTGGATATTTCACATGCCGCGTGGCTTGCCCACGACACCCGCCTGGTGCTCTGTTGCCTGGCGGCCATCACCACCATCATCGTGTTGATCAGCGTCACCAAGTTGCCACCCTTCCTTTCGATCCTGATCGGTACCTTCGTGGCCGGCCTGGGCGCTGCCCTGCCGCCAGAGGAGGTGGCCAAGGCGTTCGGCAAAGGCGCTGGCAGTCTGCTGGGCGAGGCCGGGATCATCATTGCCCTGGGCGCGATGCTCGGCGCACTGATGGCCGAGTCCGGGGCCGCTGATCGTATTGCCTCGACGCTGTTACGCCATGCCCGGGGCAAGGCGCTGCCCTGGGTGATGGCGCTGGTGGCGATGGTCATTGGCTTGCCGCTGTTCTTCGAAGTCGGCCTGGTGCTGATGGTGCCGGTGATCTTCGTCATCGCCCGTCAGTCTGGGCAGCCGCTGCTCAAGGTGGCGATCCCGGCGCTCGCCGGGATGACCACCCTGCACGCGTTGATGCCTCCCCACCCTGGGCCGCTGATCGCAGTCAGCGCCCTGCATGCAGACCTGGGGATGACCATGTTGCTGGGTCTGTGCATCGCCGTGCCGGCGGTGATCCTCGCCGGCCCGCTGTATGGCATCTGGCTGTCGAAACGCCTGGATGTGCAGGAACCCGCGGAACTGGGAGCGCTGTTCACCGCCAAGGTCGAGACCCGGCGCAAGCCAAGCTTTGCCGTATCGCTGCTGATCATCCTGCTGCCAGTGCTGCTGATGCTGGGCAGTACGCTGGCCAAGGTCGCCATGGCGCCGCAAAGCACCCTGGCGCTGACCCTCAAGTTTCTCGGTGAGCCGCTGATTGCCCTTGGGCTGGCGGTGATCGCTGCGGTGATCTGCCTGGGCTGGTCGATCGGTATGGCCCGTGACCAGGTCGGCAGCGTACTGCGCAAGAGCCTGGCGCCGATCGCCGTGCTGTTGTTGACCATCGGAGCCGGTGGTGGGCTGAAACAGACCCTGCTCGAAGCCGGGATCAGCGACACGATCAGCAAGGTGGCCAGTGGCGCGCACCTGTCGTACGTGCTGTTGGCCTGGCTGATCGCGGTGGCGCTGCGCCAGGCGACAGGCTCGGCCACCGTTGCGACCACCACCACTGCCGGTATTCTCGCGCCATTGATGGCGGGCCTGGCGACCACCCAGAGTTCGCTGGTGGCACTGGCCATCGGTGCCGGCTCGGTGTTCTTCTGCCATGTCAACGATGCCGGGTTCTGGATGGTCCGCGAGTACTTCGGGTTGCAACTCAAGCAGACGATCTGGGTGTGGTCGGTGCTGCAGACCATCGTCTCGGTGGTTGGGCTGGTCGGCACCCTGCTGCTGTGGCAATGGTTCCAGTAAGCGGCTAGTGACAGCGCAGCCACAGTGGCTGCGCTGTCGCCTCGGCGATCAGAGCGCTGGTGCCCTGCGGCGCTGCAACCTGATCCAGCAGGCCTGTACCGCTGCGCCTACCACGAAAATCCCCAACCATCCGGCCAACGCGCCGCGCACCAGCGGCGACTCGGGGCCGTCCGCCAATGGCTGGCCGCTTGGCAGTCGCGTCAGGGTTTCGTTGATCCCTGGTACCAGCAGCAGGAAGAAGCTGAATGCGAATGCCAGCTGCGCCAGGTAGGGCCGCGCACGCCCCAGCAGGCTGAGCTTGGGGATGACCAGCGCCGCTCCGACCACCAGCAACGCGAGGATGCCGAGCGCATGCCCGACGTTGAATCCGCCGGTACTGGAAAGGCCAAACGCCGTCAGTACCGACACCAGCATCCCGAACAGGTAGCCGCGTGCAACTGGCGCCCGGGGCTCGATCTGATGATGACGCGCATAGCTGTAAAGCCCGGCGACGAAGGTCGCCACGCTGACGGCGGTATGGATGGCGCCAAGGGTGGATACAGGGTGTGGCATGGCTGTGACTCCGTCTTTATGAATGGACTACTACCGACTAGTAGGTAGGCATATAGCTGCAAAAAAAACCGCTGCGCCTGCACAGCGGCTTTTCACCGTGAAAACCTCAGGGTTGTCCATCACCCGCGAAATGCCGCGCGATCCAGCGCTCGCAGAGCGCCCAGAGCTCGGGTGCGCCGCGCTGGATGACCGGCCCGTAGCGCTCGATGACCTGCTGGCGCGAAACACCGCTTTCGGACCAGGTGCCACCGCCGGTGAAGATGTTGATCAGCAGTGGCTGAAAACGGTCCAGCGCCTTGGCGAAACGCGCATCTGCGGTCTCGGCCTGCTCGAACTCCTGCCACAGTTCCAGCATCTGCGTGGCCTGTGGTTGCGGCAGCAGGCCAAACAGCCGCTGGGCGGCCTCGGCTTCCTGCTCGGCCTGCAACTGGCTGGACGAGCCTCCATGAATGGGGTAGTCACCGACGTCGATCTCCACGATATCGTGCAACAGCAGCATGCGGATGACCCGGTCGCTGTTCACTGCCCCGCTGGCATGCTCATTGAGGATCAACGCATACATGGCCAGGTGCCAGGAGTGTTCGGCGGAGTTTTCCTTGCGGCTCTGGTCCAGCAACGGTGATTGGCGACGCACGCTTTTCAACTGGTCGATCTGGCGCAGGAATTCCAGTTGCTGTTCCAGTGGGCTTGGCAGCATGGCTCAGGCTCCGGGGGGCGGAATCGGTGTGACAAGCCTGTCGATCAGCGGCTGCGTGATGAGCCCGAACACGCCAGGCTCGCCATAGGCGCGGGCAGACAACATCGCGCCATGCACGGCAGCCATGAAACGTTCAGCCTCAGCCTGAGGGGTATCGGACAGGGTCAGGCTGCCCACCTGCGCGCCGCGCTCGAGCACTGTGGTAATCCAGGCCGAGAGGCTGCGGAAATGCGCCCTCACCTCAGTGGCGACTTCGGCAGGCAATACCGGTATCTGAGTGGCGAGCAAGGCACACACGCAATAGCCCTTGCTGGCCTCGCCGACGCATTCCAGCCAATAGCCTACATAGGCCTTGAGCTGGTCGACGGGGGCGGGAAAGTAACGCCCCAGGGCAGCCATGCCGGCTTTGGCCTCTTCGCGGTATTGCGCGACCAGAACGCGCACCAGCTCCGCCTTGGTGGGGAAATGGTGATGGATGCTGGCTTTGCGTATCCCGACGCTCTCGGCGATGTCGGCGTAGCTGAAGCTGTTGTACCCGCCCGTGATGATCAGGGTGCGAGCGCACTGGAGAATATCGGAGTAGGTCGTGGATTGAGTGCTCATGAACGGCACCCTACCTCCTGGTAGGGACATGGTCAACCGCCGTGAGTGTTCTTTCATTCAGCCCGGTAATCACAGCAGAGCACATTTGTACTCCGCCGTTGCAAAGCCCATTTTCCCGGGGCTGGCCAGGGTGGAAATGGCAGAAGTTAAAATATTATTCACATGCGCTAATGATTCTCATTGAAGTAGATTTCCCGGCGACCTCGACCTGGGGTCGATGCCTTCAGCCATCCCGGGAGAATCATGCTAGTTCCCTTCCTCATCATGCTCCGCGAGGGCATCGAAGCCGCGCTGATTGTCGGCATCATCGCCAGCTACCTGCGCCAGACCGGCCGTGGCCAGTGGATGCCGGCCGTGTGGATCGGCGTGTTTCTCGCCGCAGCCCTTTCCCTCTTCGTCGGCGCCGGCCTTGAGCTGATGAGCAGCGAGTTCCCGCAGAAACAGCAGGAACTCTTCGAAGCGCTGGTCGGGCTGGTCGCGGTGGTGATCCTCAGCTCCATGGTGCTGTGGATGCGCAAAGTGGCACGTTCGATCAAGCACGCGTTGCACGTCTCGCTTGATGCCGCGCTCGCGGGTTCGAAGCACCAGGCCTGGGCGCTGATCGCCATGGTGTTCTTCGCCGTCGCTCGCGAGGGCCTGGAGACGGTGTTCTTCCTGTTGGCGGTGTTCCAGCAGAGCGAGGGCCCGACAGCACCGCTGGGCGCCCTGCTTGGGCTGGTGGTGGCGATCCTGGTCGGGTTGGCGCTGTACTCCGGCAGCCTGCGCCTGAACCTGGCGCAGTTCTTCCGCTGGACAGGCCTGTTCATCCTCGTGGTGGCGGCGGGCATCCTCGCCAACTCGGTGCAGGCGCTGCACGAGGCCGGGGTCTGGAATGCGCTGCAGGGGGTGGTCTTCGATATCAGCCACAGCCTGCCGATGGATGGCCCGACCGGATCGGTGCTGGCGGGGATGTTCGGTTACCAGGACACCCCGACCGTGAGCACCCTCGGGGCCTACCTGCTCTATCTGGTCGGTGCGCTGGTGCTGTTCTTCTGGCCGGCACCGGCCAAGCCTTCCTCTTCCCACGTTGCACAGAAACAAGGGTAAGCATGACCAGTCACGAGACCGGCGCCGCCGGCAAGCCCCCCTCCCCCCGTGTACTGCGCCTGGCGGTTGCCGGCAGTGCCCTGTTGATGGTCGGTGCGGGCCTGGTGTTCTTCTATGCCTCGCACCAGGCCCAGGCCAGGCGTGCGGCCAACGCCGGACATGAAACGCTGATCACCATCCGCGATCACGCCTGCGAGCCGAACGACCTGAGCGTCCCGGCCGGGCCGAACAGTTTCCGCATCGTCAACCAGTCGCAACGCGCCGTCGAGTGGGAGATTCTCGATGGCGTGCTGGTGATCGAGGAGCGCGAGAACATCGCGCCGGGCTTGTCACAGGTGATCAACGCCACACTGCAGCCGGGACGCTACGCGATCACCTGCGGCTTGCTCAGCAACCCCCGTGGCAGCTTGACCGTCACCCCGACCGCCGCCTCCGAAGCGGCTGCCAAGGCGCGCCCCGCACTGACTGCCTTTATCGGGCCGCTGTCCGAATACCGCGTCTACCTGGCCAGTCAGGGCAGCGCCCTGGTGCGGGCAGGCCAAGCGCTCAAGGATGCGATCCAGGCCGGCGACCTGCAGCAGGCGCAAGCTGCCTATGGCGCAGCGCGGGTGATCTACCAGCGCATCGCCCCGGCCAGCCAGCGTCTGGCTGAACTGGACAACCGGATCAATGCTCGCGCCGATTACTTCGAACAGCGTGAGCAGGACCCGGCGTTCACGGGCTTGCATCGCATCGAGTACGGCCTGTTCCAACAGCGCACCACCGCAGGGTTGGCGCCGGTGGCAGAGACGCTGCTGCTCGACCTGGGCGAACTCAAGACGCAACTGCTTGCCCAGTCCATCGCGCCGCAGCAATTCACCGAGGCGGTGGTGCGCAGCCTGCACAACCTTGCACAGATCCGCAGCAGTGGCGAAGAGGAACGCTACAGCCACCTCGACCTGCCGGGTTTTGCCGCCAACCTCGAAGGTGTGTGCAAAGTGATCGATCTGTTGCGCCCCTTGCTGGCCAGGAACGGCTCTGAGCCGTTGGCGACAATCGATAGCGCCATGACTCGCTTCGAGCAGCACCTGCAGGCCCTGCGCGGCGCCGAGGGCTACCTGCCCTACGACCAGGTGCCGCAGGCGCAGAAACAGCAGATCGCAGCCGATGCCGACGCACTGGCCAACGCGATCGCGGCCATCGATCAGGCCCTGGGCTTGGCCGACCAGTAAAGACAAGTGAGCCTCAGATGACAGACCGCGATACCCGTAACGCCCCGCAATCCCAAGAGCGCCGCCGCCTGCTGGCAGGCCTTGGTGTGGCAGGCGTCGCCATGGCCACCGGCAACGCGCTGGCTGCTCCCTCACCGGCCAAGGTCACCGAAGCCCCGCACAGCGACCGCACGCAAGAGCGCAACGCCTGGATCGGCGAACATCAACCGGGGGTGGTGACGCCGCGTCCTACCGCCGGGATGTTCGTCGCCTTCGATGTCCTGGCGCAGGACAAGCAGGATCTCGAGCGCCTGTTCCGCACGCTGGACCAGCGCATTCGCTTCCTGATGGCCGGCGGCCCGGTCCCCCAGGTCGACCCGAAGCTTCCGCCAGCGGACTCGGGCATCCTCGGCCCGGTCGTCACGCCGGACAACCTGACCATCACGGTGTCGGTCGGCGAATCGCTGTTCGACGAGCGATTCGGCCTCACCGGCGCCAAGCCCAAGCGCCTGAGCCGCATGCTCGGCTTCCCCAACGACGCGCTGGAGGCCGAGCGCTGCCATGGCGACCTGGGGTTGCAGTTCTGCTCCAACGCGCCGGACACCAACATCCACGCTCTGCGCGACATCATCAAGAACCTGCCTGACCTGCTCTACGTACGCTGGAAACAGGAAGGCTCGGTGCCGCCGCAGGCACCTCGCAAGGCGGCGGAGCCCGAGCAGAGTGCCCGCAACTTCCTCGGTTTTCGTGACGGCTCGGCCAACCCCGACTCCAGCGACGCGGCACTGATGAACCAGCTGGTCTGGGTACAGCATGGCGACGAACCTGCCTGGGCGGTCGATGGCACCTACCAGGTGGTGCGGATCATCCGCAATCTGGTCGAGCGCTGGGACCGCACGCCATTGCAGGAGCAGGAGTCGATCTTCGGCCGCAAGAAAGCCAGCGGCGCGCCCATGGACGGCCAGCGCGAAACCGACGTACCTGATTACACCAAGGACCCGGAAGGCAAGCTGACCCGTCTGGAGGCCCATATTCGCCTGGCCAATCCGCGCACTGCGGCCAGCCAGCCCAACCTGGTCCTGCGCCGGCCTTTCAACTACTCCAGCGGCGTGAACAAGAACGGGCAACTGGATATGGGGCTGCTGTTCATCTGCTATCAGGCCGACCTGGAAAAGGGCTTCATCACCGTCCAGAACCGCCTCAACGGCGAGCCGCTGGAGGAATACATCAAGCCGGTCGGGGGCGGGTACTTCTTCGCCCTCCCCGGCGTAAAGAACGATCACGACTTCGTCGGTCGTTCGCTGCTCGACGCTGCCACCCCCATAAAAACCGCATGACACGACACAGAAACGGATCAGGACATCGCCATGAACAAGACCCGCCTCGCCCTGTTGCTCACGCTTGCCCCGCTGTTCGCCAATGCTGCGGTTGACCCGCTGACCCTGGTGCAGCCGGTATCGGACTACAAGATCTATGTCACCGAGAAGGTCGATCAGCTAGTGAGCGACACCGAGCAGTTCACCAATGCTGTGAAGAAGGGAGACCTGGCCAAGGCCAAGGCGCTGTATGCCACGACCCGGGTCAACTATGAGGCCGTCGAGCCGATCGCCGAGCTGTTCAGCGACCTGGACGCGGCCATCGACTCGCGGGTGGACGATCACGAAAAAGGTGTCGAGGCCGATGACTTCACCGGCTTCCATCGCCTGGAGTACGCGCTGTTCGACAAGAACACCACCGACGGCCAAGGCCCGATTGCCGACAAGCTGATCGCTGACGTGAAAGACCTGCAGGGCCGTATTGCCACCCTGACCTTCCCGCCAGAGAAAGTCGTCGGCGGTGCGGCAGCGTTGCTCGAAGAAGTGGCCGCGACCAAGGTTTCGGGTGAGGAGGATCGCTACAGTCACACCGACCTGTACGACTTCCAGGGCAACATCGACGGGGCACAGAAGATCTTCGAGCTGTTCCGCACCCACCTGGAATCCCAGGACAAGGCGTTCGTCGCCAAGGTCGACAAGAACTTCGCCACCGTCAACAAGCTGCTGGCCAAGTACAAGACCCAGGACGGCGGGTTCCAGTCCTACGACAAGGTGGCAGAGCGTGATCGCAAGGCCATGGTCGGGCCGGTCAACACCCTGGCCGAAGACTTGTCGACCTTGCGCGGGAAGTTGGGTTTGAACTGATCTTCAATAACAGTGTTGTTCTGTTCGCAGGCACGCCCGCGAACAGAACAACACCCTCACCTCCACCCTAACTACCGCGCGAATGAAATATATTTAAAACTCCCCACGGCCAGCCCCTTTTCTAAACTTTGTTTCATCGAAAACCCGGCCAATCTCCCCTTCTATTCATCGTCCCCCAGGCATAAAGCGTGGAGAATGGCGCGCCGCTCGCCATGTCCGCTCCCGGACCTGCGCCGCAACGAGTGGCGGCCGGCGCTGCGCTGCATGGCTGCGCCACTTTCAGCTTTGAACGGATAGGCGCTGCGCTAAACAGAGATTGTCTATCCGGGCAAGTTCTCAAGGCGAATAAGTCAGTCCCAACGAATGTCGCGAACCTACTGATGACTTTAAGTTC